>JANMLE010001387.1:0-4217 GCA_031372385.1 Planctomycetota bacterium
ATGTTTCACGGGATCTTCCTGTTGGCGTTCGTCTCGTTGTTGCCGTGGTTGATCCACCGCATTCCCCTGGCGGCGCTGGCGGCGATGCTGGTCTACACGGGCTGCCGTCTGGCGCACTACCGGGAATTCCTGCACATGTACAAGGTGGGGGTCGAGCAACTGACCGTGTTCACCGTCACACTGGTCGGGGTGCTGGCCACCGACCTGCTGATCGGCGTGGCGATGGGGTTCGCGCTGGAACTGGTGCTCAACTGGTGGCACGGAATGTCACCCCGGTCGATGCTCAACCCGGCGGTCACCATCGACGAGCCGGACGAGTTCACGACGCGGGTCCGCGTCAACAATGCGGCCGTGTTCACGAACTGGCTGGCGCTCCGTCAGCAGGTGATGTCGATCGATCCCGCGCGCACGATCATGCTCGATTTTTCGCAGGCGCAACTGGTCGACCACAACGTGATGGAAAAGCTCGAACAGTTGCAGGACGACCTGATCGAAGAGGGACGCCATCTGCTGGTGATCGGGATGCGCGACCACACGCGGCTGTCGACCCACCGTCTGGCGGCCCGCAAGCGCCAACCCGGTTCGTGAGGCCGGCGGTGTACCGTGGGACGGTTTGAAAAACCGTCCTACGGGATTCCGTAGTCGCGCTACCGAGCGCACGTTTCCCGGTCCATGTCCGTCACACGATCTCATCCGTCACACGGGTTCACAGGTACTCGCCCAGGTTGCGCCGTTCGAGTTCCGCGATCAGCAGCTTGATCGCCCCCTCGTCGCGCTTGTCGGCCACCAGGGTCGCGGTCGGGGTATGGACGATGATCAAGTCCTTCACACCGATCGTCGCCACCAGGTGGTCCGAAGATGTCCGCACGATGCAGCCCGACGAATCGACGGGACAGACGAGACCATCGATGGTGTTTTCGTCTCCGTCCGCCGCATTCAGCCGGGCCAGCGCGTGCCAACTGCCGACATCGTCCCATTCGAACGGGGCTTCGAGGACGCAGACCTTCGCCGCTTTTTCGAGGACCGCGTAGTCGATGGAAATGGACGGCATCGCGGGGAATTCGGCGGCGAGGGTGTCCGGCCACTTCGATGTGCCGATCGCATCGCGCAACCGCAGCAGCCGCTCGTGAATCTCGGGTGCGTGCTCGGCGAGCGCGTCCAAGATCGCCTGGGCGCGCCAGACGAAGATGCCGCAGTTCCAGTAGTACTCGCCCGAGGCGTTGTAGCGCGCGGCCGTCAGTTGGTTCGGCTTCTCTTGAAAGCTCTGCACTTGAAACATCGGCCAGACGGTGTCTTCCAACCGTTCTCCGCGGTGAATGTAGCCGAACCCGGTGGCGGGGTACGTCGGCTCGACACCGAACAGCACGAGCGTTCGCGGGTCGCGCGCGACCAGGTCGGCCGCTTGGATGACCGCCTGCTGGAACATGGGGGCGGGATTGATCACATGGTCGGCCGGCGTGACGAGCATCGTGGCATCGGGATCGACGGCCAGCAGTTGGATGGCCGCCAGTCCGATGCAGGGCGCGGTGTTGCGACCGCATGGTTCGAGCAGGATCTGGCTTGGCGGCACGTCCGGTAACTGACGGGCCGTTTCCGCGGCGAGTGCGGCGTTGGTGACAACCCAGGTCCGGTCCGGCGAGATGGCCGGTACGCAGCGTCCGGCGGCCTCCTGAATCAGCGTCTGTTCACCGGTGAACTTCAAGAGCTGTTTCGGCAGTTGCCGACGACTCTCGGGCCAGAACCGAGTGCCACTTCCCCCCGCCATGATCACAGCATGCAGCATCGAATCAGAGTCCTTTCAAGAAGCGTTCTGTACTACACATTTCGTTTCTTCGCGGGCCGCGAAGATATTCAACGGCACATCGTCCAGTCATCCGGCCGCGTCTTCCTGGAAAGCTTGATGGCGGAACATTGTTGTGAATGAATCAAGTTTTCTTCCGCCCTCAATCCTCAAACCGTGTCGTGCGGAAAGGAGGATCAGCCGTCAGCCATCAGCGTTCGGCCAGCAGCCATCGCAGTCAGCCGACAGCCGACCCGCTGACAGCCGATTCATCCCCCTTCTTCCGACTCTTCGCGATCCGGTTGATTCGGCATTCGTCGACGAATGCCGGTGTGCCGTGTTTTGTCCGCCGGTCACTCGAAGACCGGGGACAGGGCGTGTTACGATCCCCGGCCATTCGGCGAGCAGCGAGAGTTGACTGACCCGTCCTCGGGTGGGTTATTTCGTCCCGGTCGCCTTGGAACGGGCGGCAACGGGCGGAATCATGGGGGTTGACCATTGATGGTGTCAAACGACAAGGATCGGCGACTGCTGAATGGCGTCGCGGCAGTGCGGGACGCGACCTCAGCCGGCCGGTTGACGACGGAGTCCGGCCGCAACGTCGAACGATGGCTTTGCGAACCCCAGTACTCGACGTACGGCACTCCATTGCTGGACTTGGTGGAAGCGGGCGACTTCGACGAGTTAAACCGTTTGTTTTGGGAGCGGATTCCGTTCGGGACCGGCGGTCGCCGCGGGCCGATGAGCCAATTCGGTTCCGCGACGATCAACGATCGGACGATCGCCGAATCGGCGCACGGCCTGGCGGTCTACGTGTTGCGTTGCCGCGCGGAGTCTCCCGCAGCGGCCAATGGACAAACCGAACCGCGCGCGGTTGTGGCGTTCGACTCGCGCCACCGTTCGGAGGAGTTCGCGCGGCGGACGGCCTGCGTGCTGGCCGCGCACGGATTTCATGTCGAGTTCTTTCCCCAGCCGCGCTCGACGCCAGAACTCTCGTTCGCCGTCCGTTATTTGCGGTGCGACGCCGGAGTGATGATTTCGGCCTCGCACAATCCGCCGACTGACAATGGCTTCAAAGCGTATTGGTCCAGCGGCGGTCAGATCCTGCCGCCTCACGATGCGGCGATCATCGCATGCGTCGACGCCGCGATCGACATTCCCACGCTGGACTTCGACGACGCGGTCGCGCGCGGCCGGATCGCGTTCGCCGGTGACTCGGTCGACAACGCGTACGTCGACGCCGTCTGCAAGCTGACGCTGTCGCCCGAACGCGACATCACCGCGCTCTACACACCGCTGCACGGTGTCGGCGAGACATCGGTCTTTCGCGTCGTTCAGCAGGCGGGATTTCGCGGGGTTTCAATCTATGAGCCGCAGCGCGCAATGGACGGAAGCTTTCCCAACGTCCCCGATCATCTGCCGAACCCGGAACGCGTTGCCGTGTTCGGACCCGCGATCGAAGAGGCGAAGCGGATCGACGTCGATCTGGTGCTGGCCTCCGACCCCGATGCCGACCGGATGGCGGTGGCCGTGCGGGTCCGATCGGGTGAGTTCGTCTGTCTGACCGGCAACCAACTCGGTGCGCTGCTGACCGATCATGTGTTGAGTTGTCGTGCCGCGGCGGGGACGCTCTCCCCGGACCACTTCATCATCGAGACACTCGTCACCACGCCGCTCATCGCCGCCATCGGTGACACCTTCGGGGTCCGGGTGATCCGCGATGTGCTGGTCGGGTTCAAACACATCGCCGGTGAAATCGACTCGCCGACCCGCCGCTCCGATCAATTCGTGTTCGCCGCCGAAGAGTCGATCGGCTTCATGGCGGGCGACTACTGCCGGGACAAGGATGCCGCCGTCGGAGCGTTGTACGCGCTGGAACTCGCGGCGGTCCTGAAACGCCGGGGGCTGACGCTGCTCGACCGGCTCAACGAGTTGTACGGCCGCCATGGCTATTTCCTCGAAGAGACCATCTCGACAATGTGTCCCGGCCCAACCGGACAGGCGCACATCCGCCAAATCATGGCGGCGTTTCGAACCAGTCCGCCGACGGTCATCGGTGGATGCGTCTGGGGATCGGTGCAAGACTACCAGCAACACGAAGTGCGATCGCTCCCCTCCAATCGCGTCGTCGCGCAGATTCCGGTTCCGTCTGGTGATCTGCTGATCTTCAGCGGGACATCCCGTGATTGCCGCGTGACGGTGGCGATGCGACCCTCCGGCACGGAACCGAAGATCAAGTTCTATTACTTCATCCACACCGCGGTGCAGATGTCACTGAATGAAGCGAAGGGACGCGCGTCCGAGTGCCTGGCCGATGTTCAAGCGGCTCTCGGCCAATGGATGGGGGAGGTCTCGGAATCATGACCGCTCCGTTCGATGTGATCGTTCTCGGAGTGGGAGGGATGGGTTCGGCCGCCTGCCATCAACTGGCCCGCCG
>JANMLE010000917.1:0-2816 GCA_031372385.1 Planctomycetota bacterium
ACAACACAACCCACCCCGTTCCTTGGCCAATTAAAAACACCCCCCGACCCCCTGGCCACGGCGGCTTTTCGAACAGCCTCTCAGTGCCTGGGACATCAACAGACTTTCCTGAGGGGGAAACTCATGTCCATTCATCAACCGCGCCGCGCGCGCGGATTCACTCTGATCGAACTGCTCGTCGTGATCGCCATCATCGCGGTGCTGATCGCGCTGCTGTTGCCGGCCGTCCAACAGGCGCGCGAGGCGGCTCGCCGCATTCAATGCAAGAACAACCTCAAACAATTGGGGCTGGCGATCCACAACTATGAATCGAGTCATGGCAGCTTTCCGCCCGGCCGGGTGGGGTTTCCCAAGGTGTTCTCGGCGCACGCCGCGCTCTTGCCGTACTTTGACGGAGCCAACGTCTACAACACGATTGATTTCAACACCTCTCCGACATTCGTCGAACCTCCGGTGCCGCCGTACTCGCAAAACGTGACTGTCGCACTCACCAAAGTGCCGACGTTTATCTGTCCGAGCGACCTCGGGGTCGTCGAGGGGAATTCGTATGCACCGACCAACTACGTCGCCTGCACCGGCAGCGGGGCCGACGCAACGGCCCGGTACATCCGCCGGGGTGACGGAGTGATGATGGACGTCAAACTGCTGGGAGTCGTCAAGTTCCGGGATCTCACCGACGGCCTGTCAAACACAGTCGCCATGAGCGAGCAGACGCTGGGCAACGGATACAGCGCCGGCGGCAACGGTTCCGGGTCCATCTCCGCCTCGACCGCGCCGGTCTCTCCGAGTCAGCAGGTACTCAACCTGACCGCTGGTCAGAATGACACGATCACCGGGACCGATCCCAGCCCGAGTGCCTGTGTCGTCGGCGCGGCCGGCTCTTGGTCGGGGACTCGCGGCGCCAAATGGATGAACGGCCATTTCGGCGACACGCTCTACAACCACGGATTGTCGCCCAATTCCAAGTCATTCGACTGCGGCAACAACAGCCACAACGCCGGGTTGACGGCAGCCCGCAGCCGGCACGTTGGCGGAGTGCATGTCCTGCGGTGCGACGGATCGACGCGGTTCGTCAGCGACAACATCGACTTCGCCATCTGGCAGGGACTCGCCACCAAGCAGGGTGGAGAGGTAATCGGCGACTATTGAGGCCCAATCAGCCATCATTGGCACCCGCAACCGTAATCAAGCTTGGAGATCATACGATGAAACAACGACTTCTGTGTTTGGTGGTGCTGTTCGGGCAGGCTGCGGTGGCGCAGGCTCACGATGCGTGGGTGCAGACGAACACGAACGTCATCCGTGCGGGCGATGCGGTGCATGTCGACCTGATGCTCGGCAACCACGGGAACGACCACCGGGATTTCAAGCTGGCGGGCAAGGCTTCGCTGACGAACGCCGCGCTGAAGATTCATGCTCCCACGGGCAAGCCGATTGATGTGAAGGACCGGCTGGTGGACATCGGTTACGCGCCGAAAGAAGGGTTCTGGACGACGAAGTTCGCGGCGACGGAGCCCGGCTTATATCTGGTCGACCACCTTGCCGATGCGGTCGTGAACCACGGTACTCCGGTGCGGAGCGTGAAGAGCGGTAAGACGTTTTTCGTCGTCACGAAGTCGATGGACAAGATTCCGCACGAGCATCCCGGCTTCGACAAGGTGCTGGGGCATCCGCTGGAAATCGTCCCCGAGTCCAACACGGTCACGCCGATGGGGCCGGACGTTCCCATTCGGGTGAGGGTGCTGTTCCTGGGGAAGCCGCTCAAGGACGCGCGCGTGTCGTTCATCCCGCGCGGCACCACTCTGGCGGACGGGTTTGATGCCACCTTCGAAAGAAAGACCAACGACAACGGCCGCTGCTTCTACTTTCCCAAGGAGGGGAACTACTACCTCGTCGTCGTGCATCACAAGACAGACGAGAAGGGGGCCGACTACGAATCGACGTCGTATTCGGCGACGTTGACTGTTTTCGTTCCCGAAGTCTGCGCTTGCTGTGGCGAGTAGCTGCCGTAGCGTAGGACAGGTTTTTTACATGTCCGTCCCTTTCGGACAGGCGCGGACAGATCAATCATGACGGACAGGTAAAAACCTGTCCCACAGGCGCTGTGAAGCCACGGGAAGACTCGACACTGAAGCCTGTTCCCTACAGAATGTGCCCGCCACGCAGCCTGGGAATCGGGCGTCTCGACTCCGGCTTGGGTTTCTCGCGAACGGCTTGTTCGACTTGTGACCGGCGCTCGTGGCCAACGGATCGTGTTCAATTGAATTGGGAGAGTCTGGTTTCATGAATACTCACGGCGCGGCAGTAGTGGCGGATGCGGATCATGGACATGCAGTGGCAGAGGGCGGCGAACGCTTTGAGAAGTCGGAGCTCACGTACTTCGTCGACGAAGACAAGACCGCGGGTGTGAACATTGGCAAGCTTCTCGCCGGGGTGTTCCTGATTTCGTTCGTCCTGATGTCGGGCGTCTGCTTCTGGATGCTGAGCAACGCCCATCAAGGCCACGACCCGCAGGCGGGCATCGGCGTTGACGCGGGTGACGAGCATCATTGATGGGGCGATCACAAGAGGTGGTCTCTGGGAGCCGCCAATTGGACGGGCGGCAGGAATACGACCTACAAGCACGACGCGCAAGCGAGTGTGTGAGTGAGTGTGTTCTCAGACACACTCGCTTGCGCGTCGTGCTTGTAGGTCGAGAACCTGTCAACTTACGCTCGCCTCACGAGCGACTTTCCTCGTGCTCACGGCTCGGCAGGAGCCTCGCCCTCCCGAACCAGCAAGTCTCGCGCTGTCCCAAACCGTGCGGTCGAAATGGC
>JANMLE010000416.1:0-2416 GCA_031372385.1 Planctomycetota bacterium
GGCTGGGGACTTCGCGCACTCGACGTCGCTTCCGCCGTCGACATCGGGGAGTGGCTGGAACCCGGCCGAAGCGGTTTGGGAAATGGCTATGCGTACCAGCCGCCGCTGTCTTCGTGGTTGCTGGCGCTGACCGCGCCGCACTTGGGATCGGACCAGCTTGGCAGTTGGCGGGCGTTGTCGCTGGCCTTGGAGTGCTTCGCGGTCTGGGCCGTGTACCTGCTGGGACGCCGGCTGGATGGAGCCTCATTCGGTCTCGTCGCCACCCTCGTTCTGTGCGGGCATCCGGTGATGCTGCGATTGGCCACACAGACCGGTCCCGCAGCCTTGGGCATTCTGTTGATTGTCGTCGCGGTCTGGGGATTTCTCGGCCATTTGGAAGGTCCGCCACAGTTGGTTTCCATGCGGATGCTCGCCGGTTCCGTGGCTTGGGGTCTGGCTCTGTTGGCTGTGGGACCGGTCGCGGTCGTCCTGTTCATTCCGATGCTGATCCACGCCTGGCTGTTGCACGAGGGGAATCATCAGGCCCTCCGCCGCACCGTCCGCGTCAGACTCTGGCAGTTCTGGCTGGGGATGCGCACGTTGACGGTGTTTGTGATCACGGCGCTCTCATTCAGCGCCTGGTGGCAACTCATGATGCTCGCCAATCACGGCGGTGAATTCTGGCTTGCCTGGTGGTCCGGACAGGTCACCATGAACGTGCCCGTCGATGCACCGGGTTCGTGTTGGCGGGAATGGCTGGCGCAGAATTCCTTCCTCTGCGGATGGCTGTTGCTGGGTCTGATCAGCGTCGCCAGGGAACTTAGCCAACCCACCAGTGAGATGGCCCGGCGGCGTTGTCAGTTCGTTCTCGCGTGGTGGCTGACCGCGCTGCTGGTGCGACTCCTGTTCGACATGTCCGGGCTCCGACGCTCGTCTCACATCGATGCCTGGGACGCGATGTTCCTGGTGCCGACGGCCCTGCTGGTGGCTTGGGGTGTCAGAGCGTTTGTGCTGCGTCAGACCCGGTTGGCCGGTGAGGCGGTGCTGATTGTCGTGCCGCTGGGATTGTCCGTGTGGCGCGTCAGCCACAGTCCGTGGCTGGGTCTGGCCGCCTTTGCCGCGGGACTGATGGTGATCGCGCTGCTTCCCGTGATCACACCGCGGGTTCGCGCGGGAGCCCGTCGTTTCACCGAGCGAAACTGGCGGCAATTGATTCGGGCGGCGTTTGTCGTCCTGTTCGCCGGACACATCGCCGCGGGCTTGGTGGAGTTCCCGCGGCCCTCTCCGGAAAGCCATTCGCTGACCGAACTGCGCAAGCGAATCGCCCCGGTTACGGCCGTTTCACGGGTGACACTGATGACATTGAACGCCCCGGTCCCCGAGTCCCTGCTGTTCGTGCTCCGCAGCCGATGGCCGGCAGCGCAATTCGTGTTGGCCGGGTCGCGCGACGGGAAATCGGTCCGCGACGAAGCGGCTGCCGCACCCGCACACGAGCTCGTCATCGAATGGACGCAGCGCGAGATTCGAATCACCAACGAGCTTCCCTCAGACCGGCAGGCCACCGCCATCGGCGATCCGCTCCGTTTCCGCGAGCAGCGGCTGGTGATCTACCGCGTGAGCCCGCGCGAACGGTAAGAATCGCTGCATCAACAAGCGCGCGATTTGGCACGCACCAACCGTAGCATGGACGCCTCGTCCGTGCGACAAGACGTGACCATCACTCGAATTCACCCGCACGGACGAGGCGTCCATGCTACGACACGCAATGCCGCACCGGGCCTCACTCCGCCAGCGGCACGGCACCGTCGAGGTATCGCCAGTTCTTCAGGAACGAGATCAGGTCCGCCATCTGTTCGACGGTGATCGTCTTCTCCACGCCGACGGGCATCAGAGACTGGCCGCTTGATTTCAGTTCCTCCACATCGGCCCGCAGCACGGTCTCTTCCTTTCCTTCCGGCAGGCGGATCGTGATCGACGACGCGGTTTCGCTCTTCACCAGTCCGGTCAGGATGCGGCCCTGTTTGGTGATCAGAACGTAACCAAAAAAGTTCGCGTCGACGGCGCGGTTCGGGTCGAGGATGTTTGTGAGCAAATAGGCCGGAGTCTTGTCGCGCGTGTCGGCGATGTCCGGGCCGACGTTGACGCCGATGTTCGCCACCCGGTGACAAGTGACGCAGTTCTTCTCGAAGATCGCCCGGCCGCGCAGGGCATTCCCCTTCGCATCAATGGCCGGTTGATACGCGGCCATCACCGCGTTGCGGTCTGTCGAGACTGCGGCGGCGAACAGCTTGCCAGCGCGGGCGCCGAGTTCCGCGTTACGATGCTTGGTCAGTCGCGCCTGTCGCGTGACATCGATCTCGGCCGGCTTGAGGGCTCCCTGTTCCAAAGCCTCCAGCAACAAACTCGCTCGCGCCTCATCCGCCAGCAGGACATCCAG
>JANMLE010000965.1:0-1435 GCA_031372385.1 Planctomycetota bacterium
GACTACGGCAGGAGCGTCTACCGCTTCCCGGCCGGACACAACCTCGACGGCGTGCGTGAGTGGTCCACCGCGCTGCGTGTGAAGGGTGCGGCCGGGACGAAATGGTACTCGCCATCGCACCTGCTGAACGGACGCGACGATCAGGGCGATCTGCTGATCGCCGGTCGCGACGAACCCGCGGCGCTCGATCGCGACATAGTCGTCGAACTCGGTGAGCCGGAGGGCGCTCGCCCCCGCCGGCTCAGTGGGTGGTGCGACGTGGTCCCTCTGCGAGCAGGACGGATTCCAATACGTGATGCTGCGGCAGCGGCCCGAGTTGAAGGCGACTGCGGAACGTGCGCCGCGGCAGTGGATCTTCGTGGTCGAGAACTCGGCCGATCGCAACGAGATCCTGGCTGCGACACAGCGGCAGATTGCGAAGACGCTGTTGGAAAACTCGGAGCACAGCGACACGTTCTCGATGATTCGCGCGGGGACTCAGGCCGAGTTGTTCCGGCGCAAGGCGGTCGAATGCTCGATCGACAACGTGGCGGCGGCGCAGCAGTTTCTGAACGACGTCGCGCCGATCGGGGCACTCGATCTGGAGCAGGCTCTGCAAGCCGTGCAGAAGCAGGTGCGCGGCGATCGCGAGGTCTGGATTGTCCATCTGGGCACCGGCATTCCGGTGCTGGGTACTTGGGACAACAACACGCTGCTGCGGTTGTTGCCGGCGCACGCGCGGTATGTCGGCGTGGCGGTCGGGAAGCGCTGGTCGAAATCGTTCATGGAGACCGCCGCGAGTCACAGCGGCGGACATGTCACGCAGATCAATCCGGATGAAGCGGTGTCGTGGCGCGCGTTTGACTTGCTCAGCACACTCAACGCGCCGCGGCTGACCGAGATCGCCGTGCATGTCACAGCAACCCGCAGCGTGAGCGAGGGCGGGCGTCTCCACGACGCCGCCTCGCCCAATGACTCCGGCTCGGCGGGAGCCTCGCCCTCCCAGTTTCTGCTGCTCACGAAATCACTGGCCCACGGGCAGGAACTCGTCGCCGTCGCGCGCTTCGCCAAGGGACAGCCGCTGCCGAAATCGGTGACGATCACCGGCAAGCTCAGCGGCAAGTCGTATTCGCAGACCGTCGAACTTCCCGGCCACTCCCTCAGCCGCGGGGCGCTAGCCCCCGGTTCAGACGAACTTTCGGAGCGAGAACCGGACGCTAGCGCGTTCCGGCTGATTCACCGCGCCGGTCATCTACCGCGGACTTGGGCGCGTCTGGAAATCGACCGGCTCGTTGCGCTCGGTGCCACCGAGCACAAGCCGCAGATCATCGAGTTGAGCAAGTCGATGTACGTGATGTCGCCGTTCACCTCGCTACTCGTGCTGGAGACCGAGGCGATGTACGAGCAATTCAAAGTCGACCGCGGTCGCAAGGATCACTGGGCGATGTACCCCGCG
>JANMLE010000995.1:0-1858 GCA_031372385.1 Planctomycetota bacterium
CCGGACCCAGTTTCCGCAACGACTTCGCATCCATGCTCGATCTCCCGTATCCCCATCAGGGACACGGGTTATGCCAACATTTTCAAAACGCGAACAGACCAGGTTAGCGCTGTAGGTTTAGGCCGCGTAGAGGTATATCAATCGCGCCCACGCCGTTGGCGTTGGGGCTAAACGTGGAATCGTCGCATTCACCCGCGCGAGAGATATCACCGGCTGTTCAACGACTGTGGTCCGGATATACTCCCCAGCGTCCGCACCGGCTTGGGCCGGGCGCAGTCAATTCTCGCGCGGGTGTTCGACTCGCGCTGACACGCTTCCATTTCTCTTCTGCGGGGTGAGCCATGAACTTGTCGTGTGCGCGGTGGATGCTGAGTTGGATGGTGTGCGGCGCGGCGCTGACTGTTGCCTGTGAGGGATCGGCTGCGGAGCCAGCGGACCCGGCGGTGAAGAACAAACCCGCGACTGCGGTCAGCAACGTGGGGCGGGAGATCTTCCTCCGCGAATGGTTGCCGAACGACCCGCGCAGCCACGGCGGCGACGGACTCGGCCCGGTGTTCAACGACACGTCGTGCGTGAGCTGCCACAACCAGGGGGGCGTCGGTGGCGGCGGAGCCGAAGCCAAGAACGTCTTCGTCATCTCGGCGGTCCGCGTCAACTTCAATCAACTCCAACCCCCGACCGTCGCCCCAACGAGGACGGATCGTTTCGACAACGCCCCGGACTTTGCCCCACCGAGGACACCAACCACCGGGTCGAACGATCCGTTCGGGCCTGGCACTCCAACCGCCGAATCATCTCGGAGTGTTCCCCAGCAAGTGACTGTCCCCGCGCAATCACCGCAGCGACCATCCGCCCGGCCAGGAGTCAGCAAATCGGTTCAGGCTCCACCTCAAGGCGTTCCGTCCGCCGCGGCAACGACGCCCGTTTCGTCGGCGGAGCAGGAACGGAAGCTGCTCCTCGACGAACTGCGGACACTCCATCCCGGACTCGTCACGGCACGCAGCGTCGTCCTGCACAAGTCGGGGACCGATCCGAAGTACGCCGCGTGGCGCGACCAGGCTCTGGGGCTGCAAGCTTCGGGCGTCATGAACCAATTCGGTTCGCCCGTATCACAGGTCACGATGCCCGCTCCATCGGCTGGCGGTGGATTCTTCGCCGAGTTGACCGCCCAGGCCCAGCAGAGCGCGCTCCTCGAATTGCAGCCTCCGAACGACTTGCTGGCCGAAAAGGGGCGGTCGCTGTTCTCACGGTTCGCAGGCATGATTCCCGGTCAGTCGTTCGCCGGTCCGCGCGGACCGGGGCAGGCCGCGCGGAATCTGGCCGCGATCCCGACCCAGCGAAACTCGATCGCGCTGTTCGGTGCCGGTCGGATCGATGCCATTCCCACCGCGGTGATTGAGGCGGCAGCCGCGAAACAGCACGCGGACTTCCCCGAGATCACGGGCCGCGTTGCGCGGTTGAAGGATGGACAAATCGGCCGCTTCGGTTGGAAGGCCCAGAAGGCGAACCTGCATGACTTCACGATGACGGCCTGCGCGGTCGAGATCGGTTTGCACGTTCCCGACCATCCGCAGGCGGGTGTTCCGCATCGGCCCGAATACCAGCCGACCGGCTTCGATTTGAATCGGGACGAATGCCGCGAACTCGTTCAGTTCCTGAAAGACCTCCCCGCGCCGGGTCGAACCGAGACCTCCAGCCTGGCAGTCACGAAAGAAGTCCAGTTGGGCGAACTCGCCTTCGCCAAGATCGGCTGCGCGGCCTGCCATGTTCCCGACCTGGGCGAAGTGAGCGGCCTCTACAGCGACCTGCTGGTCCACGATATGGGACAAGAGATGGGCGACTCCGGCAGCTACGGCGT
>JANMLE010001015.1:0-2143 GCA_031372385.1 Planctomycetota bacterium
GAACGTGGCAACGACGACAACCCCAGTGCTTAGGCCGTCCGGAGGAAATCAACTACCACCGACGTAGGACGGATTTCCAATCCGTCCGTCAACGCCGGACGGATTGGAAATCCGTCCTACGGGTAGGTCATTTCCTGCCGACTGCCTTAGACGTGACAACGCACTCGTCGTCGATTCATTCGAACCGGTCGCCGGGTGACAGCTTTCGGCCGTGCAGGAAGTCGGCGGTCGACATCGGGCGTTTGCCGTCGGGTTGCAGTTGGATGATCTGAACCGCGTGCTCGCCGCAGCGGATGGTGATCTGTGCGGGGTCGACGGCGTGGAAATCGCCGGGATGGCCGGACGTGGTGGGTTCGACCGGGACGACGCGGGCCGCCAGGATTTGCAGGCGCTGCGCGGGGCGGCCCGGTTGATGGAGTTCGCCGAACGGTCCCGGCCAGGGCTGCATCCCGCGGATGTGACGCTCGACGTTGATGGCCGGCAGGGTCCAGTCGATCCGGCCGTCGGCCTTGGTCAGCTTGCGGACCCGGGTGACCTGCGCGGCATCCTGCAGGACCGGCCGGGCCACCCCGGCGACGATCTCGTCGATGACACGGTACACGACAGGGATCGCCAAGTTGGCGAGTCGCTCTTCCAGTTGGCCGGTCGTCTCATCGGGTCGAATCGCCGTGCGGACGACTCCCAGCATCGGTCCCGCGTCCATCTTTGGTTCGATCTGAATGATCGTCACACCGGTCTCGGTGTCTCCGTTCAGGATGGCCGCGTGAATGGGCGTGGCGCCGCGGTACTTCGGCAGCAGTGACGCGTGGAGGTTGATCGTTCCCAGACGCGGGGTGTCGAGCACTTCGGGTGACAGCATCTGTCCGTAGGCGGCGACGACAAACAGATCGGCCCGCCATTCGCGCAATGAAGCCAGTGCTTCCGGCGTCTTGATGGAGTCGGGTTGCAGGACCGGTATGCCCCGTTCAACCGCGGCTTCCTTGAGGGGATTGAGATGCTGATGATGTCCGCGCCCGAGACGGTCGGGCTGCGTGACCAGTCCGACGATCTGGTGCTGCGAATCGAGCATCGACAGGAACGTGGGGATGGCCAGGTTGCCCGTCCCAAAGTAGGCGATCCGGATCGTCACGGCGGCATTACCTCTCGACGGACGCGATCACTTGGGTTCCATGCGGGCCAGTTCCTGGCGGATCACGTCATCGGACGGATACCGTCCTTCCAACTGCCAGCGGCGGAACTGGGTCTCGAAGTCGGCGATGACCGGCGACAGTTCGCGGCGCGAATTGTCGGTCAGGCGGTCGATGAACAGCACACCGTCGAGCTGATCGGTGTCGTGTTGAACGGCGCGTGCCGCGAGGTCGTCAAGGGCGTATTCGAAGCACTCGCCGTTCAGATTGAACGCTTCCACCGTGATTTTGGCGGCGCGTTTGACGTTGCCGTACATGCCGGGAAAACTCAGACAGCCCTCTTCGCCCTCGGTGGTCCCCTTGCGGCGGAGGATCTCGGGATTCACGAAGACGATCTCTTCCTCTTTCACGTCCTTGTCGGCGGCGAGATTGAGGACGAACAGGCGGTACGGCAGGGCGACCTGGTTGGCCGCCAGGCCGATCCCCTTGGAGGCATACATCAACTCGAACATCTCCTCGACAACGCGCCGGAGATCCGAGTTGATTTCGCGAATGGGCTGCGACTTCCAGCGCAGGGCCGGGTGCGGATATAGGACGATTTCCATCGCGATGACACTGGTCTCGAAGGTGGTTTGAGCGGTTCAGGCCCGGATTATACGGGTGCCGCCGAAACTTTCGAGCGTCTCCGCGATTCCTGTGGAGCAACACCCGTGAGCGGCAACTCTTGATTGACCCGCCACCGAGTTTACCTGGGTGGCTCGACGGCTTCTGCACTACTCTTGGCTCCAACAACTCCCTTTGTGCAGAAGCCGTCGAGCCACCGGGACAAGCCCAGTGGCGGGGAAGCGAACTCTTGCCGCTCACTCAGAGTCTGTCCGAAACGCCGCCGTCGCGAGGGGGGTGCAGTCGCCAATTGGTGGTCATTTCCGGTCCCCTCGCCCCTCGCCTTGGAGGGGAGAGGGTTAGGGTGAGGGGTTCTTCTGCTTCGGCTCGCCCCTCACCCTAGCCCTCTCCCC
>JANMLE010001018.1:0-3131 GCA_031372385.1 Planctomycetota bacterium
CTTTCACAGCCTGGCACTGATGCTCCCCGTGACGCTGTGGATCGCGCGCTGGCTGGCCGTCGGCGAAGGTCGAACCCAATTGTCGACCGACGACATCGCGCGGGCGCTGGCGATCGCCGTTCATCACCACGGCTTCTCCCCGGCACTCGGACAGAGGGCGGCCCGCAGCCGGGTGCGGTCACTCGCCCAAGCAGGAGACATGCCGCGCCTGCTGCTGCGATACGCCCGCTGAAGAGGAAGGCCGGAGGCTGGAGGTAGTTCGACAGTGACGGATCGGGCTGGATGGTTCAGTGCAAAGTGAGAAGTGTTCAGTGAAAAGAGCAAAGTGAAAGAAGGGCGCAGACACTCCCAGACGCGGAAGTGTGTGGCACGGATGTGACCGAGTCAGGCTGGCAATGAGCCCAGTGCCTGACATTTTGCTCTTGGCACTGATCAATTCTCACTTGGCACTATTGGGAACTGCCCGAAACGCCTCTGTAGTGGTCGAAGTAAATGAAAGTAAGCGTTCGCTTGGATCTCTGCCTCTCGTCTCCTCCCCACTGCCCACTGCCCACTGCCCACTGCCTCACGCCTCACGCCTCACGCCTCACGCCTCACGCCTCACGCCTCACGCCTCACGCCTCACGCCTCACGGATAGAACGGACTCTCACTGTTCTTGATCTGGCTCACCGGCTGTTGGGGCCGAACGCGGACCCGCGCCGGCGCTTCCCGGTATTCATAAAACGGACTCTCTCGGTTTGACGACGGTGCCGTCAGGGAAGGCCGTGTCATTGGCAACGGGGCGACCTGATACGTCGGACGCGCCGTACCGAAGACGCGCTGCACTCCGCTGCGCATCGGGGCACTGGCACCGGGGATCGGAGACCACGTCCGAGTGACGCAGTTTCCCTGCGGACAACTCGCGGACCGGGGCATCGGCCTGTCTCCCAGGACCGGAAACGATTCCTGCCCGAATGCGCCGCTGGCGGACATCGCCCCCACGGCCAGCATCACACCGACACTGCGAAGCCACGCTGGAATGGTTCTGGTTGCCACGATTCGATTCCTTTCTGTGGGATGGTTGCGACATGCAGGACAGGTTTTCTACCTGTCCGTCGGCTGGAGGAAGTCTGTTTGAGTAACCTGGCTTTTTCATGACTTGAACCACGAAATACTCGAAAAACACGAAAGTCAGGAGGTTGAGTCAAATGTCATCAGAAACACGGTGTCGTTTCACGCATGCACTGGCATGTCACGCAACCTATACCTCACGCGGCACAAAGTGAGACGTTTTCGTTTCACCGCTACGCCAACGGCATGCGCGCAGGTGGGAGCGAACCGTCGCTCGCGCGCACGCCGTTGGCGTAGCGGCTAAACGTCTCAGGTCAGGCCGCGCGAGGTATATCTCACCGTATTCCTTTCGTGTGTTTCGTGTATTTCGTGGTAAATAATCCGGGGTAACTGCTTCGAGTCACCTGTCGGTCGTTGCCAACCACTGGTGAGTCTGCTGGCGTCACGGACAGATAAGAAACCTGTCCTACGATGTTCGATCAACGCAACGAGCGTGCCGCGCGAATGAGTCTCGCATGAACCATGAAGCGAAGACCCGCGTCGACGAGAAAGAGAGCGGCGAAGGTATCCCACTGGCAACTCCTGCCGAAGCTGATCCACCAACAACCCAAGTCGCGCGACACAGCCTCGTCGATCGCATCCAACTGTCTCGTAAAGATTGCAGTCGCGCGGATCGGCCAGAGTGACTCTTACAAATCAGGCTCGTGAAATTGGCGGATGTAGGAGTTCAATGTGGTTGCCGGCAATGCATCGCATGTTCGACTTCTTGTCCCCTCGCCCTCGGCCTTGCGGAGGAGAGGGCCAGGGTGAGGGGGCTCATCGGAGCCGTGGATGCACCATGCAGATTCGCGATTTTCATCGGGAATTGATGTCTGACATTCTGACCTCGGCAACTTCCGAAGCCCCCTCACCCTAACCCTCTCCCCCCGAAGCGGGCGGGAGAGGGGACTGAAATCGCAAGCAGGCGCAGTCGTGTTGAAGCGGTCTCAACGAGGCGTTTGACTGACGCAGTCAAGAAATGATCTTGACACCGATTTTCCGGCACGGCGGCTGCATACCGCTCCCTCCTTCATGCGGCCTGTCACACGACCGGCGGCCGCAACACTCAAAGGAATTGGTCGCAAGGACAACAACAAGGGAGTACTGGGATGTTGATCCTGACACGGAAGCGAAACGAATCGATTCGGATTGGCGAAGACATCGTGGTCCGCGTGATGCGGACCTCCAGCGGCAGCGTGAAGATTGGGATCGAGGCCCCGGATTCGGTCCGCATCATGCGCGCGGAAATCCATGACACCGGTGACTTCGAGCACGCCGTGTCGATCGAGCCGACTCACGAGTACTGCGACGCCGACTGCCTGATGCTGCAACATTAGACCCCGATGATTCATGAACCCCGCCTGTAGCTGAGTTCGCAAGAACTCAGCCACACACAGCGCCACCAACTGAGTTCTTGCGAACTCAGCTACGAGCCATGAATGACCCGGACCAGAGATCTCCGGCGGGGCCGCGGCGAATCTCACTTCACCCCATCCCACGCGGCAATGTTCAGCGCCCGATTCCGGGATGGTTCATCCGTTCGAAAGTTTCTCCGGCACCGTGACCGGTGCCGACCATTGGAAGGAGCCGAATCATGATTGGTTTGCTGACTGCGCGACGATGCACCACGCTGGTCGCCCTGACGCTGTTCTACTGCGCGTCCACTCTGCTTCAGGCGGGGGACGTGCCCCATGCCGTCCATCACGCCGACTTTGGACTGTCTCCCGACGATTTCATCACCAGCCCACTCGAACCGACACCATCCGGCCCGGCCTCAGTGCGCGAGCGGTTGTCGCAAGAGGGACTCCTCGACGAAGCGGCCTTCGCCTCGTCGTCGTCCACGACTCCGCGCCCACCCCTGAAGTTGCGGTCTCGCCAACCGCGGGTCGAGGAACTGCCGGCTCCGTCACGAAAGACCGTGCCGCAGGATTCGGGAGTCGGTCGCAAACCGGCCGTCGATGAGTCAGATCGCCAGCCACCGCGAAAGCCGACCGTCGCCGAAAAGATCCAGTACCGCTATACCGATCCGCGCGAGTTGCGA
>JANMLE010001036.1:0-6992 GCA_031372385.1 Planctomycetota bacterium
TCCGATTCCAATCCAACTTTCAGACATCACCCCTCCCTGGAATGGCGGCTCACATTCCGTGAGTTCCCATTTGTCCCCTGATGCCGATCCACTTGCCGTTCTGTCCGCCGCCGAATGCCGTCACGGCGCCGATCAGAACCAACAGGACGAAGCCGATCATCATGCTGTACTCGACGGCCGTCGTCCCTGATTCGTCGGCTTTGAATTTGTCCCATCGTCGCATGGACTGGTCCCTCTGAAAACTGCGGATCGCATTGCCGCAGACTGGATTGAAGGGACGTTCTCCCTGTGTCGTTCGCTAGAACCTATGCCGTGAACCGCCATCCGTCAAACAGCGCCACCGCGGAATGCCGGGGTGTCATTTCGTGTTCGTTTCACCCGGAGCCAACGGCGACGGGGGTGCGGATCAACCCCTCGATACAACGTCTACCGCCGCCGTCGCCGTTGGCTCCGGGTTAAACGAAGGCGACCGCTGATGCGGGCGGCATTTCCGTTTCAAGCGGCAACGTCCCGCACAACCGGATCGTTTTGCGGAGGCGGAAAGGTTTCGCTGCTTGAGCGTTTCCGGGTGCGTCGATGCTTCTCCTGCCAAGACAAGATGCAATCAGTCAAACCCCAAGATCCGCCGCCGAGACAATGAGTACTGCGATGATGGTCAGCCGTGTGTCACTTCTGCTGCTCGTGACCGGACTGTTCGCCGGCATGTGGTCGGCGGACAGCCCGGACGGACGGACCGTCGCACAACAGCAACTCGCCCGGCGCGCCTCGTCGCCCCGTGCCGTCGGCCGCGCGGACACGTCCACCAGCAGTCGGGTCAAGCGTGTGTCGCTGCCCGTGCGTATGGATGAGCGGGCGATTCCACTTCCCCACGGAATCGCGCCGGGGACGTATCTCGTCGTCAATCAGGCCGGCATCACGCAGCGGCTGACCATCACCGCCTGTGACGGTGACTCGGCCAACCACGCGACCGTGGAACAGTACACGGTCCGCAGCGGCGACGCCCGGTGGCACTTCATTCGGATGGAGGAGCGGGTGCCGGCCGGGCCGACACACCCAGTGACTGCGGCAGTCCCTCGTTGATCGTCGGATAGGTCAGCACGACCCGCAGTTCCTCGCGAATCCGCCGGTTCAGGCACCGCTTGTTGATCCCGCCCGAGCCCCGTGCCGGTGCGCTCTCGGGATTGAACCGCGGGGGCGGGGCACCCGAGAGTTCGGCGAGCAGACCGTAATACTCGGCGCGACGAATCGGCTGGCTGTCGGTGACGAGGTACGTCTGTCCCGGTTGGCCGTGTTCCTCGCAGGCGCGGACCGCCAGCACCGCGTCGTCCACGTGAATCAGATTCAGCCACGCATCGCCGCGTCCCGCGAGGGGCTCGCCGGCGCGCAACGATTCCACACGCGACAACAACCGACCGGGCCCGTAAATCCCCGACAGCCGCAGCACGTTGGCCCGCGAGTTTTGTCCCGGTTCCCGCTGCGAATCCGAATCCGCAGCGAAGAACGAATGCACCAGTCGCTCGGCCGCCAGACAGCATTCGCCCCCCGGTTGGACCGGATGGCACGGGGATGATTCATCGACCCATTCCCCGGCGGATTGTCCGTAGACGCTGCTGCTGGAAATGGAGATCAGCCGGCCGGTGCGCGAGGCGATGATCTGCAACACGTTTCGCAAGCCGTCGACGGAGACCGCCTGTTGGGAATGCCCCGATGTTCTGTCGTAGCCGACCGCATACAAGACGGTGTCCGCAGCGGGCAGTCCGGCCAAAGTCGACAGTTCGCAGATGTCACCGACAATCGGCCGAATCCCCTCGCGCGACAATTCCGCAGCCCGCGTGGTCGAGCGGGTCAACGCCGAGACAGTGTGGCCGTCGGCCATCCAAGCTCTGGCCACGCGGCGCCCCAGGTAACCGCAACCGACAATCAGTTTTTGCATGGGGGAACTCACCGTTTGATCGCCGGAGCGAGGAATTCCGCAGAATCCAAGACCACGCCGAGGAACTCCAACACATCGCTGGCCAGGGACGAATCGTCGGACGGAACCTGGCGTGAAATCGTCACGTCACCATTGCGAAGCAGTCCTTGCAACCAGCGGATCTTGGCGTGCGCCTGTTGCTGGAACTCGGCCAGGGACTCGCCGCACAGATCGCGGCGCACGAGGGTCGTTTCCGCTTCCGAACGTTGTCGTTCCAACTGGGCCAGCACACTTCCTTCGGAGCGATACAGCAGGCCGTTGATGTACGCGCGCCGCAGTCGGCCGAGTTCATCAAACTGGTACATCGGATCGGCGTCGAAGTAGATCGACAGCCAGCCCGTCGGCCGAAAGCCGACCACAACCACACGGTCCCCCGGCATCACCCGGAGCTCCATGCGGCGGACCAGCGCGATGGCTTCGCGCAGCAAGTCGTCCCGGTCTGTTTCCACTCTCGCCATCTGGCAGCCTCGGCTTCCTCACGCGGGGGACGGTGACACAGTTCAGTCGGGGCCGCGCGGGGTATTCACCCTCAAACATGCGCTGTGATCGAAACCCCGCCGAGCTGGTCTCGGTGAATTCAGGCTTTTGCACTACTCGCTTGCCGCGTCACTCAACATTTCAATCCGAAGACCAAAAGCCCGAAAACCACCGAGACACACTCATTGGTCTCTGCACAACTCGACGATCGAGTCCCTGTGCGATGCTTGTCGTTTGGAGTGTGCCTCTGCTTCTGACATTCGCTGTCTCCTTCAATTCGCTGTCGCACCTTCGTCCTGACGGAAAGATCGGCAGCGAATTGAAGGAGGCAGCGAATGGGACGCTTGTGGAAATCTGCCTGACCGCGGGTTGCGCTCGCACCCGGCCTTGGATCGCACGCGGCCCAAAAGTTGTGTCGATACGAATGAGACAAGCTCGGTGGGGTCGCTTGAATGAGGATTAACGTCTGGTGACGGTGAGGGCACGCCGGCTTCGACAATTCCCGCGGTCGGTCCGTCGCCATTTTAGAAACCGGTTGGCAACATGATATGCTTGCAACCGAGTTTTCGCGGGACTGTTCTTTCGAACAGCGTCGCACAGACTCACGTCACTTCATCCCGCAGTTCCCCGACGTCGCGGTTTCTCCCCCCGCATCCGACGAGATCTCACATGAGCACCATGATGGTTGACCTGTCAGATCCACTTTCCTCCGCCGAATACGCCACGCTGGATACGGAGAGGCTCAGTGAAATTGCCGCCCGGCATCAGCGGTTGGCCGAGTTCCTGAGGCAGGAGGAATTTGCCGCGATGCTGCTGCAGAAGCCGTCGAACTTCACCTGGTTGACGGCGGGCGGGAGCAATGAACGCGGCGGTGCCACGGGAGCGACCGGGGCGCTGTTCATCACGCCCGAGGCGCGCGTGATCGCGTGCAGCAACGTCGACACGAATCAGTTCTTCGAGTCGGAAGTCTGCAACATGGGGTTCCAGTTGAAGGAGCGTCCGTGGACCGAACCGCGGTCGGTCATGCTGTCCGACCTGTGCCGCGGCCGGCGCGTCGCCAGTGACACCGGCTTCCCCGGAACGACGGACGTGGGGCAGAGACTGCTCGGACTGCGCCTGCCACTGTCGGACTATGAAAAGACCCGTATTCGCGAGGCGGGCCGACTGCTGACGCGCGCGATCGAAGCGACCGCGCGCGGCATGGTCAAGGGGCGGACGGAAGCGGAGATCGCCGGCGAGGTGTCGCACCGGCTGTTCAAGCACGGTGTGCAACCCGAACGAATCCAGGTTCTGGGCGATGGTCGGGGAGTTCGCTTCCGGCGCTGGAACTTCGACAATTCACCGGTCCAGCAGTACTGCACCATTTCAGCGGTCGGCCGGTATTGCGGCCTGTTCGTCGGCGCGGCGCGGACGGTCGCACTGGGTGATCCCCCCGAAGCGTTGCTGAAGGCGTTTCAACCCGCGGCCCTGATCGCGGCCACCGGTGTCTATTTCTCGCAACCGGATTGGGAGTTGTTCGAAGTCTGGAACCGGGTCCGTCGGCTGTACGAGAAGTCGGGGGTCGACGCCGAATGGCGGATGGCGGATCAGGCGGAGATCGTGGAGTACGAGTTCGGCACCGTCCCGCTGGTGCCCAACAGTGAATTCCGCTTGACGGCCGGCACGCCCATCTATTGGCATCCCTCCGTCGGACCGGTGCTGATGGGGGACACGGTCCTGGTCGGCGAACGGGGGACCGAGGTGTTGACCGTGTCGTCCGAGTGGCCGGTTGTACCGGTTCTCGTGAAGGGAACGCCTGTGGGTGTTCCGGCAATCCTTGTCGTGAATACCTGATGGGAAATCTGCGAAAAACGTGATGCTTTTTCGCCGCACGTTGCCAAAACGCATCGTAGGCTTCCGTCGTCCAACTGTGACAACCCCGTCGCAGACGACACACCAGCCTGGGAGTGGCAACCATGCGTCTCACCGTAGCGGATCTGATGACTCAACGACCGATCATGGTTCCGCCGGAATGCTCCGCCGACGGGGCACTTGAAATCCTGTCGCGTCATGAAGCCACCGAGTTGTATGTGACCGACAAACTCGGCCGCCTGCTGGGGGTCGTGCCCGACTACGAATTGCTGAAGGCCGAACTGAGCGGCGAAGCCCGCGATGCCACCGTCGAACAACTGATGAGCCGCAGCATCCCGGTCTTCTCACCCGAGTCCGATGCGGCCGAAGTGGCGCGGCTGTTTCGTGACGGACGGTATGGACAGTTCCCCGTCGTCTCCGGTGGCCGC
This sequence comes from Planctomycetota bacterium, assembly GCA_031372385.1. Classification (GTDB taxonomy): domain Bacteria; phylum Planctomycetota; class Planctomycetia; order Planctomycetales; family Planctomycetaceae; genus Schlesneria. Next base: position 4,729 of record JANMLE010001036.1, read on the forward strand.
CTGGTGGGGGTCATCACGCGCGGCGACGTTGTCCGCCTGATGGCTGTGCTGCGGCGGATCGATTCCCCCGCGACGACACGCCCGACGCCGAAGGTCAAGATGCCGAAGATCGTCGCGACCCAAAGCCGGAAGCGGCGCACCAAGCCGGCGGCACTTTCCACCGGACCGCAGCGCCGGCCCCGCAGCGCCGCGACGCGGGTCTCGCGCGGATGACAGCCTGCTGAAAAACCGTAGGATGGACGCCTCGTCCGTCCGATTCCAATTGATGTTCGCTCGGATGAGACGTTCAAGCGACGGTTTTTCAACAGGCGGATCACCCCGGTAATTCGCAAGCAAGTGCGTGAACGGCGAATGCAGAATCGGATGGTCCGCCATTCAATTCCGCATTCGCCGTTTGCCATTTGTCGTCGCCCCTTTTCCGGTCGCTCCCGTCCCTCAATAATGAGTCCGTGACCGTGCCGGTTGCGCCTGCCGTGTCGAGCAACCTGAATGCAGCGGCCAGCGTGTTACGCTTTAGCCGGCGTGCAGGTTCCGCCGATCAACTGGAAGAGATTCGAACCCTCGTCAACTCTCTCCAACCGATGACCAGGGAGGATCGTCGCGGCGCGCGGTCGATCCAACGACGTGAGCCGACAGGGGGGATCCGGCACTGAATCCGCCGACTTTCGTCCCAACTCTCCGTCGCATTGGATCCCAGCCAACATGAGCCGCGCCTCCTCCCCGGAACTTCATCCGCCTGTGCATGGACGGTCCCCGATTTTGGCCCCCGCCGCCTTTTCGTGGCGGCTGTGGGGTGTTCGCCAGCTCGTTGATCGGCTGGGACTTTGCGAGTGTCGCCGCCGACTGCTGCACATGCTGCCCGGGTTGTTGCCGCTGATGCTGCTGATCATTCCCCACACGGATCCCTGGGGGCCACTGCTCATCGGAATCCTGATCACCGTGTCTCTGACGACGGTCACTTTCGCCATCGTCCGCGAACGGGATTTCGCCCGCCCCAATGAAAGCCTGTGGCACATGTCGGTGATCGGATACAGCGTGCCGGTCGTGGCCATGCTGCTCCTGTTGCCCGGTCGGTCCGAACTGGGATTGATGACACTGGGTGTGCTCGCGTTCGGAGACGGCTCGGCCGCGCTGGGGGGAAAGCTGCTGGGGGGACGTCGCCTGCCGTGGAATCATCGCAAGACATGGGCGGGGCTCTGTTGCTTCGTGGTGGCGGGAACGCTCGCGGCGTCACTCAATTACTGGATCGATGCCCGTCCCGCGGTCCCTTATGGCATTGCACTGGGCATCGGGGCCGCGGCCGCGGTGGCGGGAGCGGTCGTGGAATCGCTGCCGATTCGTTCGCATGACAATTTCCGGGTCGGAGTGACTGCCGCACTGACCGGACTGGTGATGCACATTCTGCTATTGGGCTGGTGATGCTGGTACGTGTGCGCCGAAACCGGACGGAACCGATGCCGTTACCCGTCGTTCACAGTGGCGTGAACCTGCTGGAGGTGTGCCGTCTGGCCAAGCGGTTCGGCGCACATCAGGCGGTCGTCGACGTCAGCTTCACGCTGCAACCGGGTGAGATTCTCGGCCTGCTCGGCCCGAACGGCGCGGGCAAGAGCACCACGATGCTGATGATCTCGGGCCTGTTGAAATCCGACTCGGGCGAAGTCCGGATCAACGGCAAGCCCCACGACGGACGCGACCCGCAACTGAAGCGGCAGTTGGGATTGGTCCCGCAGGATCTGGCGATCTATCCGGACCTGAGCGCCGTCGAGAACCTTCAGTTCTTCGCGCGTCTGTACGGACTGAGCCGCTACGAAATGAAGTCCCGCTGTGATGAAGTGCTGGAGCGGATCGGCCTGACGGAGAGTGCCCATCGCCCCTCCGGCACCTATTCGGGCGGGATGAAACGCCGCCTCAACTTCGGCATCGCGCTGATGCACCAACCGTCGATCCTGATCCTGGACGAACCGACTGTCGGCGTCGATCCGCAGTCGCGGTCGCACCTGTTGGACTGCGTCCGCGACCAGGCGCGATCCGGCGTCGGCGTGATCTACGCCAGCCACTACATGGAAGAAGTCCAAACCCTCTGTGAACGGGTCGCCATCGTCGATCACGGGAAGGTTCTGGCCTGCGACAGCATCCCGCAGTTGCTCGAAGGTCTCGCCACCGATCTGCTGATCCACGTCGACGGAGAGGGCGATGTCCACGGACGCCTGGCCGGTCTGGCGCAGGTCGAGAGGGGTGGCGAGGGAACCCACATCGTCGTGGTG
>JANMLE010001053.1:0-5141 GCA_031372385.1 Planctomycetota bacterium
GGGAGGGGACCAACGCACTGTCCTCCCCGACGCGCGGGGCGTTGCCCACGCGGTTAAACGAATTCGTCGAGGTTGAATCGGTCCGAACTGACCCGCGGACCTCAAACGCGTCATCGGTTTCGTCGCAGCGGCGATCAGGCGATCAATTCGTGGATCACATGGCCATGCACGTCGGTCAGGCGGCGATCGATGCCGTTGGAGCGGAACGTCAATTGGGTGTGGTCGATTCCCAGCAGTTGCAGCATCGTGGCGTGGATGTCGTAGACCTCGGTGGGATGGTCCCGATCGGCCGGCTTGTAGCCCCACTCGTCGCTGGGTCCGTGGCTGATCCCCCCCTTGATGCCACCGCCGGCGAGCCAGTTCGTGAAGACGAACGGATTGTGATCGCGGCCCCTGCCCGATTGAGCGCACGGCATCCGTCCGAATTCGGTCGTCCAATGCACGATGGTGTCGTCGAGCATGCCGCGTTGCCTGAGATCCCGGATCAGCGCCGCGGCACCGCGGGCCATGCCCAGTGACAGCGGCCCGTGATCGCGCTGGATGTCCTCATGCGAATCCCAGTTTCGCCGGGGAAAGCCGTTGTCGCAGCCGGACCAGATCTGCACAAACCGCACGCCCCGTTCCAGCAGTCGCCGGGCAATCAGACACTTGCGGCCGAAGATGTCGGTCTCTTCGAGGTCGTTGATCTCCTTCGGAAATTCGCGGCCGTCGGCCAGTCCGTACATGTCGATGATGTGCTTCGATTCGCCGGTGATGTCCATCGCTTCGGGTGCGGCGAGCTGCATCTTCGCCGCCAACTCGTACGACTTGATCCGCGCTTCGAGGCGGCTGTCTCCCGGCCGTTTGTCGGCATGGCGTTGATTGAGCTTCGCCAGCAATTCATGACCCGCCGCGTCGCCGCTCTTGGTGACGATCCCCTGCGTGGCCGGGAACAAGTCTTCAATCGGATTCGCCGTCCCCGGCCGCAGGATCGTCCCCTGGTGCCGCGCGGGGAGAAACGCCGAGTCCCAGTTCTTCTGGCCGTTCGACGGAAAGCCGCGGTGGTCCGGCAGCACGACAAACGTCGGCAGATTGTCGTTCAGGCTGCCGAGTCCATAGCTGACCCAGCATCCCATGCCGGGAAAGCCGGGTGTCTGAAATCCGGTCGCCTGCAGCAGCGTCGACGTGCTGTGGACTCCGGTCTTGCCGATCACGTTGTGGATGAACGCCATTTCATCAACCACGTCGCCCAACGGAGCGGTCACTTCAGACAGGTGCTTGCCGCTCTGGCCGTACTGCTTCCATCCCCACGGCGACGCGAACGTGGCTCCGTGTCCGTTCTGAAACAGCTCGACCTTTTCGCCCGGATCCCACGGCTGACCGTTGCGTTTGGCGAGTTCCGGCTTGTGGTCGAACAGGTCGACATGCGACGCCGCCCCGGCCATGAAGAACTGCACCACGCGCGTCGCCTTGGGCGGAAAGTGCATCACCTCCAAAACACCGCCGTGTGCCCGCGCGACTGTGGTTGTCGCGTCGGCGGTCGGCGCGTCGGCGGCATACACCTGATCGCGGTCCAGCATTGATGCCAGTGCCAGCCCACCCAATCCGCCGCCACACTTCCACAAGGCGTCACGACGAGAAATACTGCCCGCGGTCTCTTGGATGTTCGTCATCAGGTTTCCCTTCGAGAATCTGGCGAGGCCAGCTTGTACCGCACGCGGCAATCAAGACGTGACCGACAGAAGTCACTTGGACAGCGGTTCGTAGCACGGACGCCTCGTCCGTGCCCGAAGGTCATGGGCGATTTCAGACGCACGGACGAGGCGTCCGTGCTACGGGGACTTTTGTCGGTCACGTCAATCAATGATTCGTTTGCCGATTTGTAGCCACGGTCGCCAGACCGTGGGAGGCCGGAAAAACACCCACGCTCTGGCGAGCGTGGCTACGAACACGCTCAGTCCACGAATGCGAACTCGTTCAGGTTCAGGATCACTCGACAGGTTTGGCTCAGGCCGTGCTCGCGGGCGTAAGCGACCAGCGCGTCGAGCTCGTCGGTCGATGGCGAGCGGCCCAGTGACAGTTGGAAGGCGAGGGCGATGCGCTGGGGCTCATCCGTCCCTGCCGCTGCAACGCGCGCGGCCATGTGCTTGGACATCGAGAGCACGAGCTTGTTGTTCAGCAGTGCCAGCGCCTGCAAGGCCGTCACGGTTTCGTTGCGCTTTTCGACGATCATCGACGGGTCGGCGCAGTCGAGCGTTGTCATGAACGGCTGCGTCTGCGAACGGACGAGGAACCGGTAGACCGACCGCCGGTGTGAACGGGGATCCTCGGCGTCGTGCAACTGGTATTCGTAGTGCGGCGAATGCTCGGGCTTCTCGATCACGAAGTCCTGGAACGCGGGACCGCCCAGGCGATCGTCGAGTTTTCCGGCGACGAGCAGCATGCTGTCGCGCAGCGATTCCGCGTCTAGCTTGCGCCGGTTCGCCCGCCAGTAGAGCGAGTTGGTTGAGTCGATCGACTGCGGAGTGACCGGCGCGCTTCCTCCGAGAATCTCAGCACTTTGACGGTAGGTGGCACTCGTGACGATCAGGCGATGCAGGTGTTTCAGTGATCGAGCGGGCGCAACTCTCGGCTCGGCGGGAGCCTCGCCCTCCCGCGTCGAGCCGCCACGGATTTCGCAGGCCAGCCAATCGAGGAGTTCGGGGTGCGTGGGCAACTGGCCCATCCGGCCGAAATCGTTGGGCGAGTCGACGAGGCCCCGGCCGAGGTGATGCTGCCAGGCGCGATTGGCGATGGACCGCCATGTCAGTGGATGGTTGTCGTCGACAATCCACTTCGCCAGCGCGGCGCGGCGGGCTCCTTCCGACGAATCGGCGGGGAGCGTGAATTCACCGGACTCGCCCGGTTGCAATGGCACGAAGCCGGGGCCGACTTCGTCGCCCGGTGACGTCACATCACCACGTTTCAGGATGCGGATCGGGCGCGGCTTGCCGCCACTGGGTCCGGTGCCGCTGAAGGTTCCCCCTCCGTTGAAGACCATTCCCGCATAGACGTATTGCGGAGCAGAGAGTGCCGCGAGTTGCTTCGCCGTTTCCGACATGGCAGCTTCGGTGCGCTGAATTTCGTCGCGCACCGCTGGCGGCACACGCTTCTCGATCAGCGCCGCTCGTTGTTCACGCAGGCTGTTGACGTCGATGGCGGTCTGTCCGGTGAAGATTCCGTCGACGAGGTTCTTCTTGCTCCAGCGAACCGGGGCTTCGATGGAATCGAGCGACGTCACGGTCGCACCGAGCGCGACATTCTTGCCGTCGGCGTCGACGACTCCCAACTCGGCCAGCGCGAAGATGAAATCGTTCATTCGCGGGGCGAGCCGGGTCGCGGTCACACGGACGTAACGCGCGGAGAGGTCGCGGACGTCGGCCTGTTGCAGCGTGGTGCCGGGGTTCGGCACATCGGCACTTGTGCGATCGACGACGATGGAGACGTTCGCCGCGAACGTCGCATCGTTCGACGCTTCGATCTTGAAGCGAACCGGGAACCCGAAGCCCGCGCCGATGTTGTTGAAGTCGTCCCAGCAGCCGACGTAGTTCAGCTTGGTGATCCGGACTTCGCGGCCGAGATCGACCTGCACCCACTTCGACTTGTCGGCGGTCGATTCGATGCCGCTGTGATAACCGTATTCCGGCCGCCGCTGTCCCGCGACCGCCTGTTGAGCCGACGCGATCTTTTGATCGAGCTCCTTCAGATCGTTACCGCAGAGCCGGACAGTCTCGGCGGTCAGCCGTTGTTCTTCGGTCTTCAATCGCGTTTGTTGGGCCAGCAGTTCCTGACGTTGATGGCCAATAGCCGGGTTGGCATCGAACATCCGATCCGCCCGGTCCAGCGCCGCGAAGACCGCCTGCATGCGGTAGTAGTCGGTCTGCGTCACCGGGTCGAACTTGTGGTTGTGACAGCGGGCACACTGGATGGTCAGGCTGCAAAACGTGTTCATCGTCGTGGTGACCATGTCATCGCGGTCGAGGTTCCGGGCGATCTTGCCGTCGATCTTCGACTCGGGAACCTCGGCATGTCCGATGAAGTCCCACGGGCCGGCGGCGATGAAGCCGGTCGCCGTGATGCCGTCGATGCTGTCCGGCCAGAGGATATCTCCGGCGATCTGTTCCTGGACGAACCGATCGTACGGCTTGTCCGCGTTGAGCGACCGGATCACGTAGTCGCGATACGGCCACGCATTGGGCCGCAGCTTGTCCTTGTCGTAGCCGTGGGTGTCGCCGTAGTGAACCACATCCAGCCAGTGCCGCGCCCACCGTTCACCGTAGCGGGGCGAAGCGAGCAGCCGGTCGACCAACCGCTCATACGCGGTCGGGTCGGAGTCGGCGACGAACTCGTCGATCTCCGCGGGATCGGGAGGCAGGCCGTGCAGGTCGAATGACAGGCGGCGAATCAGCGTGCGACGATCTGCCATCAATGACGGAGCCAACTTTTTCTCGGCGAGCTTGGCTTGGATGAAGGCATCGATCGGCGATTGGGGCGCGGTGAGACTCGTTGGATCAGCGGCCGGAACGTTCGGTCGAACGAGCGGCTGAAGACTCCACCAAGCTTGTCCTTCCAAGTGCCGGTCCTTCAGTGTCAGTCCCGCTGGCCAGTCGGCTCCCGCTTGAATCCAATTCCTGAGCGTGGCGACTTGGTCCTTCGACAGCGGTGGCGCGTTCTTGGGCATTTCGGGCTTGTCGCCTTCGACATGCTGCAACAGCAGACTCTCCGCCGGCTTGGTCGGAACGAGTGCCGCCCCACTGTCGCCCCCCTTGCGCGTGGCTTGGTTCGTCGCCAATGACAAGCCACCTTTGTGATCCTCGTCGTTGTGACACCGGACGCAGTGACGTTCCAGAATCGGAGCGACGCCGTCGCGAAACACGGACTTGGCGGGCACGGGATCGACCGCGAAGACCGGGGACGCAAGCACCTCAAGGCAGGCGACGAACAACAGCGCCGAGAATCGGGAACAGGAAACTTCATTCATCAGACAGACTCCATGACGTCCGGCAACCGGCATCCACGCACCCGCTCGCTCCAACCAACGCGACACTGCCGCAGCCATCAGTGAGAGTTTCTTCCGCGGGAGACTTGGTGAGCCGGGCGGCGTCAGCCCCCGGACTCTTAAC
>JANMLE010001414.1:0-2974 GCA_031372385.1 Planctomycetota bacterium
ACATTCTCCACGCCAGGTGCGGAACGGACCAACCGAGTGTCGGCAGACCATTCCGGAGCGCTGAGGCACTCAGTCGGCCGAAGTAATTCATTTCACCGGTCAGTGGCAGATGGCGGCGATGCGCGAACCACGGTGCCAGCACCAGCGCAGGAATGATCGACAGGATCCGGGCTGCGCGGAGTCCGACTCTCCAACCGACAGGCGGCGGCGCGTCACCATCACGCGGCAGTGGCTTGCGGCGTGCGATGCGGTCGGTCACGTCACCCACGGCCAGCGCGATCAGGAAGGCGAGCGAGTGGATCATTCCATGCGACAGCCCCTCATCCTTGGTGAATCCCGCCAGGCCGGTGAAGAGCGCCGCCAGGATCAGACTCGTTCGCCACGTTGATGTGCCATTCGACGATCTCTTCAGCGAGCCGAGGGAGTCCCAGAGATAGAACAGCGCGACGCCCTCCAGGCAGGCGACCGGCGCATCCGCCTGACCGCTCAGAAATCCGTAGTCGTCCGGCATCAAGACCGGTGTCGTGGCCAACAGCACGGCACCGAGCCAGGCCTGGCCCATCGACCGGTGACGCATCAAGACACCCGCCAGCGTGAAGACCATCCCCAGGAAAAGCAGTGGAAACACGACTTTGGACCAGCGGTCATCGACCCGCCCCAGCAGCGCATACAGATGCTGCTCGGCCAGCGGGATCAACAACGGATAGCGCGGATGTCCCTGCACGAAGTCCGGATCGGCCAGATCGGCACTGTGGATCGTTCGGTCCTCAAACAGGACGATCGCCTTCAGTCCGTAAAAGGCCCGCTCATCCCAAAACTTCTGCGGGGTGAGCAGCGCCTGGATCGTCGCGAACACAAACAGCACGACGACGAGCAGCGCGCAGAGTCGCGCCAGGTTCGGAGACTCCCCGGCCGGGACCGCATCCAAGTGGGCAGACCGCACGCGCCGCTGGCACAGCCACCACGCAAGCAAACCCAGCGCGATTCCCCCCACGGCCAGAGTCAGGCTGCAGCCTCGGCCCAGTGATCCACCGGCCCATGACCACACAAACTGCAAGTAACTGGTCGCACCGATTCCCAGCACACAACCGAGTCCAATCAATTCCGCGCGTGCGACCAGGAAGCCGACGCCGCGCAGCGGCGCGGCCACGAGTCGCGGCCCGGCGATCGCCAGCGCAATCGCGATTCCCAAACACCACTGCCCCAACAGTCCAAAGCCAATCAGTAGAACGTCGGTCATGGCGTTTCCTCCGCCGAGCGACGTCGCAAGTCGACGAGGTAATCGGGACGCCAATTCGGCCCGCGCCGCTGCCGCTGGTAATTCAGCCAGTGTGCATCCTGTTGGAGATCCCGGCCCTGCGTGAAGAGCGACCCTTCAAAGTATTCCAGGATGTAGTCGGGCTGCAGGCGTTCGATGTGATCGGGATTCAAATCCTCCAGCCGATACGCCGCCAACTGCCGCTGGTTGTACGGCTGCGCGATCACGAACTCGCTGTCCGGATGCACCGGATGGTACAGACGCCGGGGCAACAGGTAGTACGACAGGAAGTAGAGCTTCTGGTCGCTCAGGATCAGGATCTTCGAACCCGCCGGTGTGGCCGATTCGAGATACCGGATCACGTCACGGTTCGTGTCGCTGATGTTGGGGAGCACGGTCCGCCCGGCATGCAGTCGATACACCGGCCAGTCCCACAATCGTCGCTGAACGCTGCTTCCCGCGTGGTAAACCGCCAGCACCAGCCAGGCGACGATGAAGACCCGCGACACGGCGGAACGGATCAAGTCCACGCCGCGCGCGCCACTCGAAACGTCGCGTGTCGATCGTGGAGCCGCGGCCTGCCAGAACTCAATCAGCACCTTCACGAGGAACGAAACAACCCAACGTCGTTTCAACCAGCACACGGACAGAATCAGCACGCCGACCGTCGCCGCCCATCGGACAAGCCAAACGGTGGCCGCCGACGCCACGAACGCTTCGAACTGCGAGAACTCGTCGCGGCCCGCGCGGCTGACCGCCCAAGACTGCGCGACCTCGACCGGCAACAGCCACGCCGCGCCGGACAGCAGTATCGCCCCGCACCAACCGGCCAGAAGTACCCCTCTCACGCTGCGAGTCAGAAACGCCGAAGGAACGGACACAGGGCCAACCAATCTGACGATCAAGGTAACTTGCCCGCGATGAGCGAAACGACGACGGATGAACACGTGTGACGAAGAGCCAACAGCGGCTGCGCATCAAGTTGACCGCGTCAATCGGCATGCGCCGGGACATGCTGCGTCAACCGACCGATGTTGAAGCCTGATTCATCACTCAGGCAGGAATTGACGTTGAATGGACATACGCAATTTGGCTCGGTCAATTTAGAACTTTCCAATGTAATCACGGCTAAGCAGATTAATTCCAGTTACTGTGCAGTATGCCACGGCTGCACAAAATGGTACGAGAAACCAGTATCTCGAATGTCTCTTGGGAACCCAAAAGCTGATAACCAGCAACGTGCAGACAGAGAGCACAGTTGGAAGGGATGAATAGACAAGCCAAGGAAGGTCGACGACGCGGCGAATTCCTTCAGATCGACGCGGAACGCTTGCCATCACAGCGATTCCACCAATCGCATACGACAGACATCCGACTGTTCCGCCGAGCAAGGCGGTCGCTACTTTGGAAGGGGTTGATTCAGATGGTTCCATAGTCTGCCGAACAGGAATGGTGAAATAAACCTGCGGGACGCATCGCCGCCGCCTGCGTCACATGTTGGTCTTCGCGTCGCTCGCTTCACCCAGCACCGCGTTCAGAGCACTGTTCAGGTCGCTGTCGTGGCGGTGATCCTTCGAATAGATCCGGAAGATGCAGAAGCTGATCGGCAGCGCGCGGAACAGGTCGTCGTCGGACAGTTCCTGCGGCGTGCCGACGGCGGGGTCGAGCAGGAAGTTTTGGCCACCCGCGGGCAGTCGACCGCTCGGACGGTGATAG
>JANMLE010001087.1:0-1388 GCA_031372385.1 Planctomycetota bacterium
GATCATCGTCGCACCGGAAAGACCTGCACGGCGCGCAGGCCCGGTTGATCTGCCAGTGACACACCCAGTCCGGGAGCCCATGCGGCGATCTGTTTCCGCTTCGCCTCGTGTACGGGAACGAATGACGCACTGTCAGGCAACGGGAGAGGCGGTTCGAGCACCCCCGCCGATTGCAGTCTTGCCAGCCAGTCCGGATGGGCGAAGTCGGTGTAGCCGTAGCTGCCCGGTTCGCGGTAGCGCAGGATTTCGGACCAGTTCACCAGCACATGGGTGATCCCCTGTTGACGGAGCGTTTCGCGGATCTGTTCGGTCGGCCGCAACCGGAACCCGCCCGATTCCGTCCGCTCGGCGAACCAGTGTTCGAAGCGCGATCGATCGAACACGGTGTTGTAGACGTACGGAAACTTCGCGTGGAACAGCGCGGCTTCTCCCACGCAGAGCACCTTGAAATCGCGCGGCAGGCGGCCCGACGCGTATTCATCGTTCAACCATCGCTGCGATGGCGACGCGACCAAATGTGCCGCCACATTCAGATCGGTCCGCCCGGCGTTGAAGCCGCCGATGTGGGCCATGATCCAGGCGTTGAACAGGATGCACGCCGCGATCAACAGACCGCCGCACCAGCGACCGGAACCGAAGGCCAGCAGCCAGCCCGCTCCGCATCCCGCCAGCAGTGCGACGACCGGAAACATCGGCACGTAGAAGCGGTCGATGTGGTGAGTCAGCAGGAACCAACTCAGAAACTGCCAGCCGATGACGGCCCAGACGCACCAGACCTTCCGTCGCCACGAGGCCAGCAGCGCGATCGGTGCCAGCCCGAACATGAGCGCGCTGTGCCAGTCGTTGTTCGCGACGACATCCGTCAGTTTGACCGGCAAGTCCCACAGCCGAGCCGCGGGGTTGGCGTAGCGACTCGAATGAGCGTGCCGCCACTGCTCATCCATCGCCGGGTCGCGTCCCTCGCCACCGAAGACCGAGTACGCCAGGGGAAAGACCGGGTTGCCGGTCTCGACCGCGTTCTTCAACAGCCAGGGACCGACGGCGACGATGACCCCGGCCCCGAAGAACGAGGCGGCCAGCAGCATCCGTTTGGTTCGACCCGTTCTGTCCGCGGAACAAACTGCCGACCAGGCCAGCAGCATGCCGACCGGAACGACGACCGAGATCAGACCGGTGTACTTGCAGGCCATCGCGCTCCCTGCCAGCAAGCCGCAGAGAACGTGCAACGCGCCGTGTCCTGACGGACTGGGGGTGACGCTACTGTAGTCCGGTCGCTCCGCCGACCGGACGTGGCGCCCGCGGGGCGGCGGGGCGAAAGAATCCCGCCCCACCAACCCCCCGCCCCACGCACAACCGGGGGACACGTAGCAGGCCCACCCCCCAACCCC
>JANMLE010001122.1:0-1507 GCA_031372385.1 Planctomycetota bacterium
GGATGAAGTTCGCTCCGTAGCCGTCGGCCACGTAGAACCCGCCGTCCGGCGCGAACGCGATGTTGGTCGGGTTGAACTGGCTCGCGTCCTTGTACTTGCCGCTCGCCTCGGGCTGCTGCATCTCCCAGACCTTCTCTCCGGTGAGCGTCATCTTCGTGATCTTGCTGTGCGGCTTGTTCCACGCGAGGTACAGAAATTCTTCGTTCCCATCTCTGCGAATGTCGATGCCGTGGCCTCCTCCCGCGTATTCCTTGCCCCACGAGCGAACGAATTTTCCGGACGGCTCAAACACGGCAATCGTGTCGATGTCTTTGGGGGCGCGATGCGCGATGTAGATCAGCCCGGCCGCATCGACCGTGACGCCATGAGTGTCCTGCCACTTGATGTGATCGGGAACCTGGCCCCAGCCGTGATGGCAGGCGTACTTGTGGCCCTCTTCCCCGATGATGACCGGCTTCGATCCGGACTTGTCGTCGGCATGCACGAACGGTGCTTCGATCAGCGGGGCAGAGGCGATGGTCATGGCGGCGGCTCCTGCGGTCACGAGGAAGTCTCGGCGAGACGGTTGCGAATCGGCGGCATCAGTCGAAACAAGCGGCTCGGTCATCGGGGGTTCCTCCTGAGTGGTGCGGTTCAATCGAGCAAGCACCGGCGAGCGCCGGTCGGGATGAAATCATAAGCCGATGCCATCGCGAATCGCAATCGGCGAAGTTGATCCTGTCCCCTCGCCCCGGCTTTGCGGGGAGAGGGCTAGGGTGAGGGGCTTCGAGGAACCACAGACTCACGATTTCCGAAGTGGCTGGTCTGTAAGCAACGGCATCAAAGGAGGTCGAGATACGCTCACCCTAACCCTCTCCTCCGAAGACAGGGGAAAGGGGACAGAGCAAATCGCGTCCGTGCGGGATGCACGCGACAAATCGTCGTTAATGACGTGAGGCCGCGTGCGGTTTGACGAGTGATGAAACCAGGCCACACCGCGATGAGTGCGGATTCTCAGGAGTAAGAAACGATGGTCACGACTCTCTCCAAAACTTCACGCAGAAAACTGACACGCACACGCCGCCGAGGCACCGCGCGAACGGAGACCGCTGCTCGTCAAAAACCATCTCCAACTGCTCGCCCCTCGCAGCAACTGCTGGCTCGCGTGCGCGACTGGGTCGAGCGTGAGATTGCCTTCATCGACCACCCTCTGTTTCACGAGACCAAGCCCGTTGAGACGCTTGCTGCGATGCGCCCCGCCTCGCTCGATGAAGCACTTCCGCCCGCGAAGCTCGAACCGGGATTGGCGTTTGTTGCCGGAATGGTTGAGATGCCGCTGCTGTCGCTCGACGAGGAACGTTATCTGTTCGCGTGGATGAACTTCCTCAAACACCGCGCAGAGCGGAACCGGCAACGGCTCAGCTTGAACCGGCCCAACGAAACGCTCGTCGAACAGATCGAATCCGACCTGCGAGACTCGATCGCCGTCAGGAACCGGATCGTGCAAAGCAACCTGCGATTGGTGGTC
>JANMLE010001180.1:0-2612 GCA_031372385.1 Planctomycetota bacterium
GACCACCTGGCCGACCTGTCGGCCGAACAGCCCGAAACGTTTCAGACGTTCGCCACCCAGTTCGGCTCGATCCTGCGGACGGGGATCGCTTCGGACTACGAGAACCGCGAGCGGATCGCCAAGCTGATGCGGTTCCATTCGACGCATTCAACCGGCGACAGCGCGCTGCTCACCGGGGGACTCGACGCCAAGACGCCGACGGTGTCGCTCGACGATTACTTGAAGCGCGCCCCCGAAGGCCAGTCGCAGATCTATTACCTGAGCGGCCCGAACCTGGACGCGATGCAGAAGCATCCGCACCTGGAAACGTTCCGCAAGCGAAACTTGGAAGTGCTGTTCTTGGACGACCCGATCGACGAGTACGCGCTGATTCAGTTGCGGTCGTACAACGGCAAGGACGTGATGACGATCGACGGTGCCGACGTGAAATTCCCCGAATCGGCGACGCCCGCCGACGAGGCCGAAGCGAAAGAGACGCCGAAGAACTTCACCCGCGTGGTCGAGTTGTTCCGCGGGGCTCTCGACGACAAGGTGACCGACGTGAAGGAATCGTCGCGGCTGATCGACAGCCCCTGCTGCCTGATCAACCTGCGCAGCCACATGAGCAGCCGCCTGCAACAGGTTCTGGGCCAGACCGTCCGCGAATTCGAGCAGACGAAGCGCGTGATGGAAGTGAACCCGCACGCCGCGCTGGTCCAGCGGTTGTGCGAACTGAGCACGAACTCGGACAACGACGAATTCATCCGCGACTGCGGACGTCAGTTGTTCGCCAACGCCCAGATCCTGGACGGCCTGATCCCCGATGTCGAAGACACCACCGCCCGGACACTGCGCTTCATGGAGGAACTGGCCAAGAGCAAGCCGGACATCGTGGAGTGAAGTGGACGGCGGGTTTACGGGCCACGGGAATATCCGAAGAGATTCACCACGGAACACACGGAAAGTCACGGAAGGGAAGAAGAGCAAGAAATTGCGAGATAGAACCTGATTCTGTTCAACAATCGCAGCGACAGAGGCGAGTTGTGCAGCACTTCCACTTCCGTGAGTTTCCGTGTTTTCCGTGGTTCCCATGCATGATGCGGGATAGACCTCACCCTGGCATGAACAACATCTGTCCGGGGCCAGGCACCGCAGAACTCGTTTAACCCTGAGCCAACGGCGAAGGCGGAGCGGGCAGAAGCGTCCGACTCCGCTGGCCACTGTCGGCACACACACAGGGGCGCTGGCACCCGACGCCTTCGCCGTTGGCTCAGGGTTAAACGATTCAAATATTTCACATTCCCCCGCGCGAGGTATTGCCCGACGGCGCACGTTCAACGACTTGATCCCCCGCCCCCGCATCCAACGAGATCGCCTCGTTGAGTTGCCGGGTTCTGCGGTTGTGTTGGCCTTCACCGGCGCGGCCGTTGAAGAAGTAGGCGACCACCAAGCCGGTCTCGGGATCGCACCAACCCTGCGAGGACTGCGCGCCGCCGTGTCCGAACGCGCGGGGTGAGCACTGCGGGCCGTAGCCGTACGGCACCGTGGCGGCACCGTAGCGGTTGGAGTCGATGATCACTCCCAGGCCGAAGTCGATGACATGCCCGAGCGTCAGATCGTATTCCCCCACGCGGTGCCGGGCCGTCATGGCGGCGACGGTTTGGGGCTGCAGGATGCGGTCGCCCGGCCCGGCCCCTTCGTTCAACAGCATCTCATAGAAGCGTCCGAGTTCGCGGATCGGCCCCCGGATGTTGCCGCCGGGTGATGGGGCCGCCGAACGGGTCGCACTGTTCCAATCGAGAAGCTGCAATTCCCCCTGTTCGCGCGCGAACAACCCGCCGATGCGGTGGCCATACGCGGCATGACGTTCCGGTGGCAGCGCGGCCCAGGTGTCATTCATTCGCAGTGGTTGCAGCAAACGGTCGCGCAGGATCTCCGCATATGGTCGTCCCCCGATCCGCTGCAGGATCTCTCCCAGGATGAACCAGCTCGACGCGGTGTGATAGCCCGCCGTGCGGCCGACGATCCAGTCGGCTTCGAGCGGGGCGGCACAGATCCGCTCGATCGACTCGTCCCACGACACGTCGGGCCAGCCGGTTTCCACGTTGCGAAAGCCGCCCGTGTGAGTCAGCAGGTGGCGAATCGTGACCGGCCCCTTCCCGTGCTGCGCGAACTCGGGCAGGAAGCGGGAGACGCGGTCGTCCAACCGTAACTCGGCGCGTTCCCAAGCCTGCAGGATGGCGACGGCAGTCAGCGGCTTTCCCGACGACAGCCACAGATTGATCGTGTCGACGGTCATCGGCACACCGGGAAGACTTTCACCCAGCCCCGCATCCGCCAGCACATACCCTTGCCGCGAGACGTAGATCTGGCAACCGGTGTGCAGGCCCCGATCGATCCCCTGGGTGATGACCGCGTGAGTCCGTGGACACGACGCGGCGAATTCGGTTTCAAGCATGGTGAACCCCAAGTCTGTCGCGTGTCCGCTTGTTAGAGGCTATCCGAATAGCCGCCATCGCAAGGGGGTCGGGAGTCTTTTTCATGCCGCAATGCCGAGATTTGAGAAACTTTCCGCGACATCGTGCGGCATGAAAAAGACTCTCGCCCTCTCCAAATAATTTTACGGCTTTGTA
>JANMLE010001281.1:0-7393 GCA_031372385.1 Planctomycetota bacterium
GCCACCCGGCTCACCAAGAATGGCCCTGCGAGGTCGACTCAACCTTCGACGCGCCGGTTCACCACCAGAATTCCGTGCGGAAGTAGCGCAGTCCCTGGTTGACCAGATTGATTCCCAGCGAACGCCGGCCGCGGTAGACGCGGGCCACGCCGGTCATCCCCGACTTGAGTTTCCCATCGGGATTGTCAACGTGGCAGTACACGGTGACCGTGTTCTGATTCGGGTGCTTCTCGGGCAGCCCGTTGGCACTCGGGGCGATGCGATCGACTTTGGCAACGAAGGTGTCGAACGGAAGCGCGCGGGCCTTCAGCTCGATGCTCTGGCCGGGCTGGATTCCGGCGACGTCCTCTTCGGCCACCGCGATCTCAACGCTGAGCGTCGAAACGTCCTCGACGATACAGATCAGCGAGCCCAACTCGGCCAGTTGTCCGATGCGGTCCTGCATGCGCGGAGTGGCGATGACGCCCGGCGACGTCGCGGTGATCTTGAGTTTCCCCTGTTGGTCGCGCAGAAACTTCAGTTCTTCGAGCATCCGCGTGCGCTTGGCGGTCTCGGCCTCGATGTCCTCCGGCCGGCTGCCTGCCTGCATCAGCGACAGCGTCGCGCGGGCATCCTCCAACTCCTTTTCGCGCCGGGCCACTTCCGCTTCGGCCAGTCGCACTCCGTCCGCCTGCCGCGCCAGCTTCGCCGCCTTCGCCTGGGCGAGTTGCGAGGCCGACAATTCATAACGCTTATACTCCGACCGGTACTGGTCGCCGGCCAGCGCCCCGACGCTGTAGAGTTTCGCCGCGCGGTGAACCGAGTTGATCGTGTAGTTCAGTTCGGTCTGTGATTGTTGAATCTGATGATCGAGGCGAACGATCTCATGTTGAAGCCCGGAGTTCGCCCGTTCGAGATCCCGCTTGCCGAGATCCCGCCAAGCGACAGCCCGTTCGACGCGGGCGCGCTGCTCCGCCATCTCTTCCGATCGCGGCCCTTTTGTCAGCCGTTTCAACGTGGCCTCGACCTCCTGAAGCTCCGCCTGTTTGCGGGTGATGTGGCTGCGCAAGTCGGGCAGATCGAGTTCGACGATCAGCATGCCCGGCTCGACGGCGTCCCCTTCGCGGCGGGACACCGACTTGACGAACCCCGCCACCGGCGCGTGGACCTCAACGCGAGATCCAGGGCGAACATCGAAGTCCCCGTTGACGACGTGCCGCACGGGAACCACAAACAAGAGCACCAGCACACCAAGCGTCCCAAAGCCCCAGGTCGCCGTTCGGATTGGTCGGGTGGCAATCATCTTGGAGAACTCACTTGAAAAGAACCCTTTGAACACTCGCCGCGACGCGATCCCCAGCAGGAGCACCGTCACGATCAAACCCGGCAGTCCCATGCGACCACCGAGAAACTGAAACAAGCCCAAGAACACGAAGTCGAGAAAGATCAGCGCGAAGAACCAGATCAGCCCGCCATAGATCAGCAGTGCCCGACCGCGCGGTTGCGGCGGCGGTCGTTCGGCCCCCCACAACACCCAGCGGAGATGCTCCATCCAGTAAACGGTGGCGCGCGAACGCAGGTTCGGAATCTCCAGCCAGTCACTCAGCAGGTAGTAGCCGTCGAGTCTCAGCAGCGGGTTGAAGTTGAGCAGGATGCGTCCGCCGCAAATCGACAGCACGATCCAGGCCAGATAGTTGACCAGACAATTCTGAATCGTGACGCGCCACACAAATACCGCCAGAGCCCACAGGCACAGGTCGCAATAGCCACCCGCCAGAGTCACCCACAGTCGCTGCGATTTCTTCCGGATCAGCCACGCATCCGACACGTTGCAGTAGAAGCACGGCGTGAAGAACACGAACAGCACGCCGATCTCACGAACCTCGCCACCGTAGTGCTTGCAGGTCAGACCGTGGGCCAGCTCGTGAATCATGGTCACCGTGATCAGCGTCACCCAGAACAGGGCCGCCGTCTCCCAGCGCAACGACCGGGGAAACGTCGACACGAGATCGGACCGGCAGTTCCAGACGATCATCAGCGCGGCGAAGATTGCCAGTGCCGACAGGACGACAAAGCACCGGGTCCAGATGAATCGCAGCGGCGGCTCCAACAGATTCAGCAGCCGGTCCGGGTTGAACAGCGTGCGGCGGAAGAACAGGATGCTGCCTCCACCGTTCATTCCCGTTTCCGCATCGTCATCGTCCGCGGTTTTCAGTGCCGCCGTCCGGCCCGCGCTCTCACCGGGCTGACCGGTGGTGACGAGCAACCCCATTGGCCTGACCGTCCCGATGAAGTCGTTCAAGTCTCCGGGGCCCAGGGGCTCGCCGAAGCGCTCTTCGAACGCGAGGCAGATCGAGGCGGGCGATTTCTCCCCGTCGTGTTGCGTCAACAGGAAGTGCTCGACGTCGCCAATCCGAAAGTACGCGCCGTCCACGGGAAGTTTGACGACGTGCTCGCCTTCGCCCGTGCATCGAATCACGAGATCGGGTCGGCACACCGGCAGTGGGCTGGTTCCAGACGTCATGTTCGCGAACACACCGTGGCGGAAACTTCCGTCGATCTCGATGGCCCCGCTTCGTTCTCGGGACTCTTCAGGACGATTTGCCGGCTTTCGTCTTCGGACAGCACGTGTGCGAAGAAGGGGATGCCCAACTCCAGGCACCGCGCCGCGCGATGGTTGCCGTCAATCAACAAGTGCCCGTGAACCCGCTCGCCATTGGGCAGCGGATACCAGACATGCGCGATGATCCCCGGATACTTCGTGTTGACGTGCCCGACATGCTCGGGATGGATCACCGTCCATTCGACACTTTGCCGCACACTGGCCTCGTCGACTTCAACCGCTTCGCGCCCGTCGTCCTGAACGAGCTGCCGCGCCAGATCGACGTCGAACAGATAGCGGTGCTTCATGTACCAATACGTTTCCGGTCCGGATCGACAGTGCGGACACTCGGTCGGACGTTCCTGAATCGCCGCGGACATGCAGCCTCCCCCTGTTGTTGAATTCGAATGGTGCAACGAGACCAACCGTCAGGGCAAACTTAGCTCATGGATCGCCGCGGGCATCGTGCGGTGCGACCCGCAAAAGCGGAAAAACGGAACGAACCCGTGGGATTCGTTCCGTGTTTCAAATGTGAAGAGTGCCGCCCGCCTGAGGAGACTGTGATCGACGACGACGAGCGGGTTGGCAGCCGGTCAGCAAACTTGCCACGTACGAGTCCTTCGTGCGAATCAACCACCGAAATGGGGCACGTTGGAAACGTGCCCCACGTTCTTCAGGCTGTTAGGCAAGACTAGCGGGTGCGATCCTGCTTCCCGTTCGGCGAACCGTCCCTACCGCCGTTGCCGAAGCCATTGTTCCCCTTCTTGGCCGACCCGCCCTTGTGACTGCCACCCTTGTGGGATCCACCCTTGTGGGA
This sequence comes from Planctomycetota bacterium, assembly GCA_031372385.1. Lineage (GTDB taxonomy): Bacteria > Planctomycetota > Planctomycetia > Planctomycetales > Planctomycetaceae > Schlesneria. The sequence continues at coordinate 3,399 of JANMLE010001281.1, forward strand.
TCCACCCTTCGGGCTGTCACACTTGGCCGACCCGCCCTTGTGGCTGCCCCCCTTGTGGCTGCCCCCCTTGTGTGATCCACCCTTGTGGGATCCACCCTTCGGGCTATCACACTTGGCCGACCCACCCTTGTGGCTGCCGCCCTTGTTCGATCCACCCTTGTTGGAACCGCCCTTCGGGCTGTCACACTTGGCCGACCCGCCCTTATTGGATCCGCCCTTGTGGCTGCCACCCTTGTTCGATCCGCCGCCGGTGTTGTCCGAGCAATCGTCCGTCGGGGGAACCGGGGTCGAGCAATCATCCTTCGGAGGAGCCTCGCTCGAGAAGTCATCCTTCGCAGGACCTTCAGGCGAGAAATCATCTTTCGGAGAAGCACTGGTGGTGCAGTCGGGTTCGATGAAGCTCAAGGCGCTGGGAGCGATTCGATCTTCCAAACGTTCGATCGTGAAGCGAAAGGTCTTACCGGCGGCGCGATTGGTCATGCAGTGTTCCTTGGACTCAGAGGTTTGATTGACTCGGCATCACTGATTGGATGCTTGTGATGGCTGACATCGCACGCCGCGTGCCATGTGGTTCATCACGTCCAAGGAATGAGCGCATCTCCGTTGGGGCAAGTCGGTTGAATTTTTCGCGGCGACTTTCGACCCGCAACTGGTGACGTTGCCAATTCCCAACGCACACGTTGACCGACGTTTCCGGACGGAATCGCCGCCGCGCGCGCGGCACAACTCCGACAGTCATCACACAAGAAAGATGCGGCACATTGAGGCGCGCCCTTGCTGGCATTGAGACGCCAATGTTCGACGAAGCGAACACAGCGTCGTAGCTGAGTTCGCAAGAACTCAGCCCAGATTATTCACCACGGAAAACACGGACTTTCACGGAAGGGAAGAACAGTCGGAAGCTGCGTGGATGCGTCTCGTCCTACTCAACAGTCGAAGTGCAAGGTGGCGACATTTTGCAACTCTTCCACTTCCGTGAATTTCCGTACTACTAACGATTGGTTTCTTCGCGGCTCGCGAAGATTCTTGACGAAGGTGACCTGCCGCACGAGGCGAAGAACAGGAACCACGGAAGGCACGGAAATTCACGGAACAATGTGGGAGAGAGGAAAAGAATGACGCGCGGGGCGCTGAACAGAGGATTGCTGACCACTGGTCGCCGTGTTCTGATTCCGTGTACTTCCGTGACTTCCGTGGTTCCCTCTTGGCCTTCGCTTGATTTGTGTCTTCTCACCACTGGACGATTCTCCGGTCACTTTGGTTGCGGCTGAACGTAGTGAAGCCGCGCTGGGTTTTCCGTGGTTCCCCGTGAACAATCCGGGTCAGCTCGCGGTCCGATGCTTTGCGGAATTCTTGCGAATTCCGCGACGAACAGCACAGCTCTTCAAGGGACGTGAATCATCCGCGCTATCGAATGTCGCGCGGCGTGTCCGCACCAAGCTTCTGCTCGGCGGACTGGAATCGCGCCTTGAGTTCTTCGCCACCGAGTTCGGGGTACAGCAGCCGCGTCACAGCCAGCAGCTTTTTCGCTTCGGCCACGTCACCGAGTTTGATTCCCGCGGTGATCACGCCCAACCGCGCGACGAGCCATTCGGGCGAGCCCTGCTTGGTCAGCGATTCGATGCGACGCCAGCATTGCCTGGCGAGGACCACGCACTCCCGCTGCTCGAACCCGGACAGCAGCAACGCGATGTCCCGCTGGCGACCCGCATCCTTGGCGGCGGCCGTCGCCTGACGCTCATAAATCTCCAGCGCCTTGCTGATCTGACCGTTTGCCAGATACGCCCTGGCGAGTGACTGGTCCATCTGGTTCTGCTCGTCGCGGGACAACTCGGCGCGGTGCTTGGCCAGTTGTTCCACGGCGTGAAGTTGCAGCGCCACGTACTGCACCTGCCGTTGGCGGTTCTCGGACGCGACAAACGGGGCGAGCAGTTCCACGATCACCAGCAGATCGCGCGGCGACGCGGCGGCGAGCGAATTGATCAACCGTTCGGCGTCCAGCGGCCTGCCGCTTCCCGCCAATGCGACCACGCGCAATGACTCAGCCCGCTGACGAAAACGCCGCCAGCGGTCCGCCTGTTCGTCATCGTCCGGGATCGCCTGCGTTCGTTGGACGACACGACTCAACAGCGGCTCGGCGAGTTCAAACCGTGGCGGATCGGTCAGCAACAGAATGGACGCCAGATGCAACGCGACTTCGCATTGAGGCACCGTACAAGGTGGCTCGGACTTTTCCAATGCGGGGACGAACTGCTGCAGCGTCGCGATGGCGGTCCGTTCGAATTCCAGCGACGGCAGCCTGCGTTCCCGCATGCGGATCAGGAGGGTCTCGTAGCAGCGTGCCGCGCCCGCCTGAGCCTCGGCGGAACGCGGATGTGTGGCCGCCACCTTCAAGTACAGCGGCAGCGCGGCGGTTGCCTGCAAACGCTGCTCTTCCAGTTGCGCCTTGAAGAAACGGGCATCATCGGCCGTGGGGTCCGCGGTGAACTCTTCGATGTGCCGGTCCAACGCATTTGTGTAACGTTCGCGCCGCGACTGAGTTTTCTGTTCGTCATACAACCGACCGAGGCAATAGGCTCCGTTGAGATGCGCCGCGGCAACCCGCGCGCTCTGCGGATACTCGCTGGACAGCCTCAGAAACTCGGTCCCGGCGGATTCGTACTGCTTCTCCTGCAACAGAATCGAAGCCCGCGTGTAACCGAGCTCGACCGCGAGGTCTGTTTGCCCTGACGCGCGCGCCGCCACTTCACCGCGGGCATAGCCTTTCAAGGCGGGTTCGATGCGACCGCCGAGAAACTCCGCCCGCGCCTGCTGCATGAGCGCATCGAGTTCCGGGCCGTACTTCTCCGCGGTCCGCGTCGCCTCCCACAGCGCGTGGCATCGGCGGCTCCAGAAGCCGCCCACCTGGTCATCGCAGCGCTGCAGCGTGACTTCGGCCTGTTCGCGCAGCTTGGCTGCCAGATCCTTGTCTTTCCGGGCCACAGCCAAGTCGCGCATCGTCACCAGTGACCGCACTTGCAGGAACCACAACTCGCCGGTCAGCCGTTGCCGGCCGGAGCGCACCTGCACGATTAACTCCAGCGCGGTGGGTGCCTGATGGCGATCGAGCAGCACGCGAACCCGTTCGGCCGCGACCTCTTCGAGCAGATTGTCATCGACCGCGGGGACACTCTTTTCCAACACCGACAGCATCTCTTCGGTGCGGCTCAAGTCCCCCTTCAACCGCAGACAGGCGGCCAGCAGCAGCTTGGCGCGAAACGGAGTCGGTTCGTCCGCGACGCCAACCAGCTTGCGCGCCGTCAACTCGGCATCCATCAGGTCGATCGTTCGCTGGCGGGAGTCGGCCGCGACCAGCTCCGCGCGGTTCCGCAAACTTTGAGCGAGCGCCAGTCGGACCCGGTGCAACCCGACCCGAATCGCGTGCGACGACGGACCGTCGGCAACATCTTTTTTCGCGGCATTGTCACGCGGGGGCGACAGCAGCTCGCGTTCGGCGGCACTCAAGAGTTGGATCGCCAGCGAACATTGTTGTTTCGTTCGTGCGGCCAGCGCTTCGTCAAACGGCTTCAGTTCGCATTCAAACCGGAGCCATTCGGCCTCGCTGGCGGGAACCATCGCCGACTGGGCCGCCAGCAGAATGGCAAACGGACCGGACGGTTCGCGGTCTCGTACTTCGTCGACCACCGAACGGGCGCGCTTCCACAATTCCTGTTGCTGCTGTTCGGACGCGAACTCCGCATGCGCAGCCAGCGTGCGCGAGAGTTCAATCGTCAGATCAATGCGCCGCGCCCGCGAAATGTTCGGCTGCGACAGTCGCGCGACGGCGTAACTCTCGGCGATCGAAAACAGCCCGCGATCCCGCAGTCGCCCGAAGTACAGCGCCAGCGATTCATCGGCCGCAGCGCAGTGGGTCGCTCCCATCGAAGTGCCGGCCGCCAACAGGCAGACGGCCAGCAGGCGAAGTCGAAATGAGGGAGGGGGAATTCGCATCGGAC
>JANMLE010001334.1:0-2995 GCA_031372385.1 Planctomycetota bacterium
ACTCGTCCCGTTTCGCCGCCACCGCCGCATGGATCGCCATCCCCAGTCCCTCCTTGAACTTGCCGACTCCGCGAACGACCTTGTCCGCGACCACAGGCTAATCCAAACCTGACAAGCGGGGAATTCCTGTTATGCACCCGCGCATGGCCCCAACAATTTATTGGTCTTGACCGCGTTTTCAGGATCAATAAGCTCCCCTCCCGCTGCGGATCGGCAGAAAACGACTTTGAAACAGTGTTGCCGCAGCCGTTCCAGGGAAGGAACACACATGAAACGCTGGTTGGCCAAGCTCGCCATTGGTTCGTATCTGACGGCACTCACGCTGGGCATCGTCTGCCACGCGATGAACTTCGGGCTCAATGCACACCCGGTCGTGTATTACTTTGTCTGGGACATGTTTTGCGGCTGGTCGGCCCACGAGGTCCGATACCATTTGATCGCCGAGGGGGAGAGCGGCAACCATTACCGTTTGTCTCCGGCACCGTGGAACACCTTTGCGCCCTACGGCGATCTGGAACGCGACCAGTATGACGTGATCGGATTCACGCATGCCAAGATTGGCCTGAACACGCTGCGACACACCGACCACGAGCCGATGGTCCGCTTTTTCCTCGTCGAGGAAGCGTGGCCCAAGAAGTACAACCTGCCCGACCACATCTGGGCCACCCGCTTTGATGAGCCGAAAGATCCACACAGCTATTTCTGGCTGAAGACGACGTATTCCGACGACGGGATGGTGTTGCAGGCCAACCGCGACTACATCTCCAACCTGCAGACGCTGGCGGTGATCGACAACCCCCGGTTGAAGGCGGATGCCCAGCGCGGCAAGCCGTTCTATGCGGTCGATCCGGTGCATCGCAACAGTTCGACGGCGAGCGGTGCCGGCACGTATCTCGGCAGTGAAACGCCGTGGTCGCGGCCCAGCGCGAACTGACGTCGTGTTCAATTCTGTTCATCATCTCCACGGACCAACGGATTGTCGTCCGTGGCATCAGACAGGGAGGCCGCATCGTGAGAACTGAGACAGAACCATTGGGCACGCGGGTTGACCGATTCTTCTTCGCGCCGGAAGTCCCCTATGGATTGGCACTCCTGCGGATCGTGTTTCCGCTGGTGCTGATGGGCATGGTCCTTCCCCGCTGGCATGTGGTGCGGGAATTGTTTTCGACGGACGGGGCCATCGGCCAGATCTCCAATGGCTACGGCTACCCGAACCTGATGCCGGAGTTTTCGGGAACGATCGCGGTCGCGCTGTATGGAATCATGATCTTCGCGCTCTTCAGTGCCGCGGCCGGCTGGTGCAGCCGCGCGTCATTGATCGTGTCGGCGGTCCTGTTCACATACTTCTCGATGCTGGATTATGTCAGCACGATGACCAAGTACACCGTGATCGCGACACACGTGCTCGCCATCCTGTCGGTTTCCGGTTGTGGCAGCCTGTGGTCGGTGGATGCCTGGCTGGCGGGTCGCAAGCGGTCGCACTGGCCCGGCCAGCCGTCGGTGGAATACCAGCGGTTTCCGGCCTGGCCGCGACGCCTGCTGCAGATCTTCGTCGGTGTCGTGTACTTCGGCGCGGCGGTCACCAAAATGCACACGCCGCTCTTCTTCACGGGCGACATGCTGCAGTTCTGGATGCAGACGCACATCAACTTCAAGCATCCAATCGGCGAGTACCTGAGCCTCTATCCGATCATGCTGGTGGGCTTCGCCTATGTCACCGTCGTCTGGGAAATCATGTTCATCTTCCTCTGCTGGAAGAGTAACTGGCGGACATTCATGCTGCCGGTCGGCATCCTGTTCCACTTCATGACCACGCTGACGCTGGGACTGTTGATGTTCCCGATGGTCTGTTATTGCACGTACCTGTCGTTCCTGGATGAAGACGACGTGCGCCAGGGTGCCGCCTGGTTCCGCCGCCGCTGCCGCCGTTCCGCCTGGTTGAAAGCGGCCGTTTCCCAGTACGCTGCCTGGCGGGATCGACTGGGAAGCCCGACCGGCTGGCAGTCCTCGGCCCGCGCCGCATTTGTGTTCTCGATGGCATTGTTCGCCGTCGCGAACGTCGAGGTCGAGCACTGGCTCGACTTGTATGGCGAACGGCGAACGGAAGGTCGATACGCCCTGACACCGATGGACCCCGCGGAAGTCAGCAAGATCTTCGCCCCCACGGAACCGTTTCGGGTGACAGACCGGTTCTTCGCGATCGACCTGGGGACGATCCTCGTCGGCGACCGGCTCGCCAATCGCCGCACCGAATTCCGGCAGGGTGAGATGCTGGTCGCCCAGTGCAACCTGACGCCGCCGCACGAGGACATGTACATCGAGTGCAAGCTGCACAACGGCGACAACCGCATCGTCGAACGATTCTCCACAATCGCCACGCGGGAAATGTTCCGGGCCAACTTCAGCTACTTCCTGAGCGACGCCGTGCCGCCCGGCGAGTATTCGCTCGTGGTCGAAACAGCGGGCCGACCAGTCATGCAGAAGAGATTCCAAGTGCTCGCTCGCCACGGCAACGCCGCAGCCAACTGACACCGGTGTGGGCTGGTTCGCGCGCCCTGCGGGAAGCGACGAGTGATCAGCCCATTGAAGAGCGTAGGGCACATTTCCAACGTGCCGAATGCTACCGGGTTTTGAGCATGATGAACGGTTTTGAGCTCGATGAAATCGTGCTCAACATGCCGTTCAACAGGCAATCAGGTGGCGGCGGGAAAGCTCCAGAACTGAAACCCGTTGAACCCGACCGCGATCAGGTTCTTGCCGTTGTCGTGCAGGACGAAGTCCTGCAGATGTCCCTTGGGCTTGGCCTTGTGGTTGGCGGCGTCGGCCGTTTGGTGAACTCAAAGGGGGCTGTTCCGAATGGCACTGTCGTTTGTCTAACTGCCGTTACACCTTGGCGTTGGCGGATTCGAGTTGTTTCTTCAGGACGTGGCGGGGTTGTTGCATGAGTTTGTCGCCGTGGCGGCGGCGTTTGAGGACGCGGGGTTCGAGGCGGCCG
>JANMLE010001402.1:0-5194 GCA_031372385.1 Planctomycetota bacterium
GGAACTGGCCCGTCAGGTCCGTGATGGGGAATTGCGGAGAGACCTTGGAGCGTTCGTAGCAGCGCATGATGACCAATGCCAGGAGTGCGGATGTCCGGTTGTCGTCATGGAGTATGAGCACGCCGTGGACGGAACCTACTGCGAGCGATGCCATCAAGGATTTCGCAGTCGATCTACGAACACGAAGTCGGTTTGCTGTCTTCCGGGTATTACGGCGAATGGCACTAGGATAAGGAATTGTTGCTGGAAAACAGCAGGAATTCCAAGCCGGTGCCCCTCCCGGAAAGGGGTATTTGGAATGAACCATGAATTGAAGGATTGTCTTTCTTGCGTTGAATTGTGGGCGCGAGTCGGCCGTGGTTACTGCCCGCCCGCCACTGAACTGCCTGCGCTGGAATCTGTTTGCGAGTCATGCAGAGGCACCGGCGGGCATGGACGCGATCATCTCGGCTCGTACCACTGCCAGCGGTGCAATGGACACGGAATCGCCCCAACGGCAACCGGTGAGAAACTCGTCACGCTGATTCGACACCAACTCACGGCCATTCAGCGAATGGTGGATGACGACTGACGCCGATCACTTCGGATTGTCCTTCAGCCAACCATCGACGCACTTGATCAGTCGCACTCCAAAGCCGGTGGCAGTATCAACAAACCCGCACACAATCTCGCCTGTTAGCTGGATCTGTTGGCCGTCATCGTCGGCCGTCAGCTTTCCAAAATGGCCGTGCGAGCCAATCTCATCGCGGAATCTTTTGCTCACGACACCGCCATCATGAATGAGGAGGTTGCGAGTCTCCGCGAGCCATTGCAATTCCACGCTGTCAAATATCGACTTCAGGAGCGCCGTTGAAGCTGCGTCTTCCCGGAACGACTTGTAGTAGGCGTCAGCCGCTTCGTTACGGCGAGAAAAATTCCACACTTCCTGCAAGATGCGGCCCATGTTTTTTTGGACGATGAACTCGTCGTCCGCCTGAATCATCCAGTGTGCGATGCCAAGTTTCTTGCGTTTTTCCTTCTCATCCTTCCCCGCGTCGATAGCGATGAAGCCGAGTCGCGGTCTGGCGTTGAGGCATTGAATCCACAGATCCTCGACGAGTGCCTCGAATGCGGTCCATGCTCCGATCACAAACGACGCCAGCATGGATTCCACAGCGTGCGATGCGGGCTCCCCTCCTCGCGACACGATGTCGTCAATTGATTTGAGCCCAAGATGAATCATTCTAGTAACGGAGTCGTAGGTGTTCTCGAATTCCCTGTGGATGTCACGACGTGGTTTGCCAGTGTGGCGATGTTCGCCATCAACGAATGCCCTGAATGCTCCTGCTCCTGCCACGAAGGCGAAAAACGGAGTGACACCACTTACGCGGCGCATGTTTCGGATGAATGACTTCACGGCGGGTTGGACGGCCTCGTGACAGGCGTCTACGTCCAGCATGAATCCAAGGGAGAAATCGCAAGTTGCTGTAAAGCGGAACTTCGTATCGAGAGAAGGCGGTCGGCCTAGGTGATATTCTCGTTGTTGAGCACTGTCGTTTGGCATTTTCAACCCGCAAACATGACAGCTTGTCGTGTCGCTGGGCTGGTCATCAATGTCTGTCGCTTGTGGCGTAAACACATATCCGCACTCGCTGCATTCAATCAGCAACAACAGGATTGGTTCTTTCATGTGTCCGTCCGTTCGGTTGAATGGCGCGAACCTCGCGGCGGTTGCGGCCGTCTGTTTCTACATCATGCGCAAATTCGTGTTTTCCGAAGACCCCACGCCGCCGCCCCGGTAACGGAGAGCGGCCCGCGTCTTGGTGGCGCAGCGGATTTATACCCCGCCGGAGGGACCGTGTTCGCACGGATGGGATCGTAACCCCCGGTCTCCGCTTCAGTCGCCAAGTTCGCGACGGGCGGCCCTGTCGAGCCGCTCCTTCATCCAGTCGGTGAGGGACAGACCGGCCAACTCCGCAGCGCGAGCGTACCGTTCCTTGTCGGACGGTTCGGCGCGGATGCCGATGCGTGCGGTTCTCGTTTCGCCACCCTTGGGCGGCCTTCCTCGCGCGGGTTTTGTTTCCATGCGAGAAATGTACGAACAGAATCTACGGAAGTCAAGAATCCCGATTGTCCGACTGCTTTACGTTGGTACAATAGTGGCGTCAAACAAATCCCGATGACCGTTTCAGCAGTCATCGGGACGCAATCACAACCCGACGTTTCCGCCAGAGTGCGACGTAGCACTTGTCATTCTAGCGGACACGTCCCAGACGGGAAGAGATGTCCAATGGCTCGCAAAGACTTCGCCGCAGTGAGAGACAAGTTTGCCAACGACTCTGCATTGCCGTTCGGCCGGATACTCACCCGCGAATTTGTGCTGGGTGTCCTGGAAGGCGAAGGCCACAAATACCGCCAGCGTGTGTTCTGCCCGTTGGTGACACTGTGGGCGTGGCTGTCTCAGTGCCTCAGTCAAGACAAGTCGCTGAACGAAGCGGTGAGCCGCATTCTCGCGAACCGTGTTGTGACCGGACTGTCAGCCTGCTCGGCGTCGTCGTCCAGTTACTCTGACGCCCGCATCCGATTCCCGCTGTCGGTCATGATGCGGATGGCGAAAGTTATTGGTCGCAGCGTACATGACGCCGCGCAGGATTCATGGCACTGGCGCGGGCGGGAAGTGTTTCTCGCCGACGGGACCGGGCTGTCGATGCCGGACACTCCCGAGAATCAACTAGCCTTCCCGCAGATCAAGACGGTGGCCCCCGGACTCGGCTTCCCGACCATGCGGGCCGTGGCGCTGATTTCACTGTCAACGGGCGCGGTGGTCGATTTCGGCTACGCACCGCACGAAGGCAAGGGCACCGGCGAAAGCACTCTGCTTGCGGGAATGTTCGACACCTTGAAACGTGGCGACATTCTCGTGGCTGACCGCTACTATCCGAGTTTTTTCACCGTGGGTGCGTTGCAGCGGCGTGGGGTTGACATGGTTTCCATCAGCCATCAGGCCCGCGCAGTGGATTTCAGCCAAGGGATTCAGCTTGGCGAGAATGACCACATCGTTGAATGGCACAAGCCGGCGTACCGGGACCGGATGAACGCGGAAGAATACAGCCAACTGCCGGACACGATTTCCGTCCGGGAGTTCGTAATAGAAATCGACGGACGCGGCGGACAACGCGAACAAGCGGTGGTCATCAGTACGATGACAGATCCGTCGATTCCGCAAGAGGAACTGTCGGACCTCTACTGGCGTCGGTGGAACTGCGAACTCGACCTGCGGAGCATCAAGCAGTCGATGCACATGGACGTGCTGCGGTGCAAGACTCCAGAGATGGTCATCAAGGAAATCTACTGCCACTTGCTCGCGTACAACCTGCTCCGTGGAACAATGACCGCCTCAGCCAAGAAAAGTGGCGTGACGCCGCGACAGTTGAGCGTGAAGGGAACGATGCAAGCGGTCGAATCGTTCACGCCCGCGATGATGGGGACGGCTGCGGGCGAAGTGCTGTATGACGCGATGCTGACAACCGTGTCGGCTCATCGGGTTGGCAACCGGCCGGGGCGGCAGGAACCGCGACTCAAGAAACGCCGTCCGGTGTGGCGAGAACTGATGATGAAGCCGAGAAACAGCTATCATCGGAGACTGGCTAAGGCGGGCCGGGCTTTATCCAGCTTGGCCGTTACGGACTGAGTCAGCGAAGACGGACGTGGTTTGGTTGGTGAACCAAAACGTGGGGCGGTAGGATTCGCCGTGGCGTTTTTTCTACTGCGGAGCGAGCAACCGTGAATCCAAGTCAGACCAAAGCGTACGAGGCGGAGTCGTCAAAAGTCAGGTCGCTTCGCGCCCAGATCGAGAAGGCGGCTGAAGCCCTGATCCACGCCGGTGAACTGCTAAAGAACCGCCCCACGAGAGTCATGTTCGCGAACACTCCCGGCATTCTTTTCCCGGACATCGCGGCCCTGAGTTGGGCACCGACAATCAATGCTGCGGAAATCCCAGACGGGCTGCGTCTTGCGGGCATGGTTTCTGACTTGCACACGGCGATTGAGTCTGCCCAGCATGCGCATCAGGCACTCCCGGAGTGGCTTCGGAAGACGGTTGCGTCACCGCCATCCGCGTAATCCAGAGCGAAGACCCGTAACTCGCCCGCAGATTGACGGGGCCGTCCTCTGTTTGAATTCGAATGCCCATCTGCTGCCCGGTGATCTTCTCCCCAAGCCCCAGGATGGCGGAAAGAACACCGACCAAAAGCTCCCTGTCCGTCATGCCATTCCCCGGTGACTACGTGTGACGATTCGAGCGGACATTATCACGCAGCCCCTTGGTATTCTCCAACGCCAGTTTCTCGACGCACCAACTTCCGATGGCTTCAGCAGGACGCGCAGAGGGGTGGTGTTTCAATTTTCGGCCGTGATGTTTCTCTAAAAGAAGCTGGAAAAGAACCTTTGGGTCTCGGCTACGGCCGCAAACAAAAGAACAAAGATGAAGAAAGAAAAAGGAGCAAGAAGCAGGATGGCAATCATGATTGCGGTGGAGTAGTCCGGCGGTGTCTTGTGGATTACTTTGTCGCAGTCGCAGTGGCACCGGCAGTCGCACATGGTAGTTCCTTTCTTCTCGACGGTTCACGGGAAGACTCAGGCTTTGCCAGTTATGGCCACAACTGGCGTTGTTGAATTGGATCGTACCCGACGACAATGGAAAACGCCCGTCAGTTGTCGCTGACGGGCGTTTCGAGTTTTCGGTTCGCCGGGAAGCAAACCATGCCTGCGTGATGTCAGCATGGTAACGACTCTCGGTGCGCGCACCAACTGGAGTTTCTGCCATGCCGCCCCGAGTCCCTAAATCCGACAATCCGCATCCGACGCCAGCGGAGTACCGGCAACTCGTATGGCTCAAGGCCCGCGAGATTGAGGCCGGAAAATGGCTGGCTTCCGTGGGGACAACGCTCTTGCCTCTCATCGGTGGAATAACCTGCGTCGCTGTGATTGTCGGCGATCCTGAAATTGCCAGAGGCCAGACCAATAGGCTTGCGATTGTTGGGTGCGGCCTGCTGCTTCTTGGGTTATGGAATCTATGGCGGTGCCTGACCGCTGCTCCGTACCGAATTCACTGCGACTCAATAGACAGATTTGAGGCGTACCGGAAAGAAGCCGCCGCCGACATCGCCGCCATGCGATCCGAAGCAACCTCACTGACTGCCGAGAAGAATGTCGC
>JANMLE010001407.1:0-1576 GCA_031372385.1 Planctomycetota bacterium
GGATGAACTTGAACACCAAACGCCATCCTGAGACCTATGCCGCGCTCCTCGACGATTCGCGGTACTTCACGCTGGACATGTCGGGCGTTCCGGCCGGCAGCGACAACCCGCCGACCATGCCCGATGTCACGGGCGATGGCAAGGATTGGTGGATTCAGTTCCTGGCCAGCCGCGACGGTTTCGATCCGTACGCCTTCAACACCAAAGGCGTCAAAGTCTCGCTGCCGGGTCTGCCGGGATTCTCATCGCTGACGACGCCGGGAGCACGGCCGTTCCGCAGCTTGGCGGATGTCAGCTACACCACGACCGGCGGCACGAAGACGCCGAGCGTCGAAGACACGATCCTGCGCAGCATGCCGATCGACCAGAGTCAGGCGACGCAGCGGCGACTGTTGGAGGTCGGCACCAATGCGGAGCATGCCAGCGGTCAGATCGATCCGCTGGTTCGGCATCGGTTGTTGTCCAAGATTGCCGGTAACACGACGACGCGCAGCAACTGTTTCGCGATCTTCATTTCGGTCAAGTACTTTGAGGCCGCGGCGGACCCGGCGTTCGGCGGCGCGATCCGGATCGGCGGACCGTATCCCGACTCAATTACTAAGGTGCGCACATATGAACCCCAGCATCGTGGATTCTTCGTCGTCGACCGGTCCAAGCTCGAACAGGGCAAGTACACCGGTGCCGCCAACTACGATTTCCGCGCCTTCATCGACTACCGCAAGACGCTGGCGACGCAGTGACCCCGGATGTTTTCACCAACGGAAACACTCAGCGCGGGAAACCCGCAACCCGAGTGGGTTGTGGATGGTGGACAGTGGGTGGCAAAGACACATGAATGCGTTTCCTGTCCCATCTCCCCCGACTTCGGGGGAGAGGGCTCGGGTGAGGGGGCGAGTGCCAGGACGACGATCTGCGGAAAATCTTCGCGCCGCGCGATGAAACGAAACGTCAGCCCAGATCATTCACCACGGAAAACACGGAAATTCACGGAAGGGAAGAAGTGCAAGAGGGTGCGTGAAAGCATTTCGTCCTACTCAACAGACGAAGTGCAAGATGCCGGCATTTTCCAACTCTTCCACTTCCGTGAGATTCCGTGTTTTCCGTCGTTCCTTATGAATCATCCGGGTAAGGGGCTGTGCAGCAACAATGTCCGAAAGGTGCGCGCCGCGAAGCGATCGTCGCCCGTTCGTTTCAGTTGGGGCACTGTTGGTGCGATCGTCGGGCTGCGGGAGAGAACCGCAGTCTTGATCGCCTCAATCGGACGGGTGTGACGTCAGGCATGCACCCAGTTCGGCGGCCCTCCTCATTCGCGCTGCTTTTGATTCGCGAGGAAATCGTTGTGGTCCGCGCGAATCAAGGCGAATCGATTCGACGTAACGCTCGTGAACGAAGCGGACCATCCATGAAACATCTCGCGCCACTCCTTGTCGCCTTGCTGCCGATGGTGTCGTCCCTCGCTGCGGAACATCTGGTCAAGCCGGGCGATCCGCCACAGGCGGTGCTCGACCGGGCGGCCCCCGGAGACCGGGTCGTGTTCCTGCCGGGGCTTCATCAGCACAAGCTCGGCAGGCATCGG
>JANMLE010001434.1:0-6072 GCA_031372385.1 Planctomycetota bacterium
ACCGTGCGGGGGACTCCGGCCAGTTGGGCGACGTGGATGCCGTAACTCTTGTCGGCCGCGCCGGGGATGATCTTGTGCAGGAAGATCACATCGTCGGCGTCCTCGCGCACGGCGACGTTCCAGTTGACGCAGTGCTTGAGCGTTTCGGTCAACTGCGTCAGCTCGTGGTAGTGCGTGGCGAACAGCGTGCGGCAGCCGATCACGTCGTGCAGGTATTCGGTGATCGACCACGCGAGCGAGATGCCGTCGTAGGTGCTGGTGCCGCGGCCGATCTCGTCGAGGATCACCAGGCTTTGCTTGGTCGCCGCGTTCAGGATGCGGGCGGTCTCGGTCATCTCGACCATGAAGGTGCTTTGTCCCTTGCCGAGTTCATCGCTCGCGCCCACCCGCGCAAAGATCCGGTCGGCAATGCCGATCCGGGCGGACTTGGCCGGGACGAACGAGCCCATCTGGGCCATGATCGTGAGCAACGCCGCCTGCCGGATGTAGGTGCTCTTGCCCGCCTTGTTCGGGCCGGTGATGTTTTGGACGCGGGAGGTGGGTTCCATTCCTGTCCCCTCTCCCCCTGCCTTGTGGGGGAGAGGGTTAGGGTGAGGGGGGCTTTCGAGACTGTGAACGCTCGTTTCTGACGAATCAGCATTCGAGTAAGCGGCTTGGAGATCGGGGCTGTTCTCCGCATTCGGCCCCCTCACCCTAGCCCTCTCCCCCGAAGACGGGGGAGAGGGGACAGGAGAAGACGCTCGGAAGGTGGCCGCTACTTGTGAGTCACTCCCGATCAGCACGTCGTTTGGCACGAATTCGCCGCTCGGCTTCAGGCGGTCGAGCACCGGGTGGCGGCCTTCGCGGACGTCCAGCATCGGGTCGGGCGTGATCTCGGGTCGACAGTAGCCGGCGCTGACGGCGAGGGTGGCGAGGGCTGAGAGGACGTCGATCTCGGCGAGGACTTCGGCGTTTTCGCGGAGTCTGGGCGACTGCGCGGCGACCCGTTCGCGCAGCGTGGTGAAGAGTTCCTGTTCGAGTTGCACGGCCTGACCTTCGGCGCGCAGCACCTTGTCTTCGTACTCTTTCAAGTCGGGCGTGATGAAGCGTTCGTAGTTCTTCAGGGTCTGCTTGCGGATGTATTCGGGCGGCACCTTCTCGGCCTGGACCGCGGTGCATTCGAGGTAGTAGCCGAAGACCCTGTTGAAGCCAACTTTCAGATTGGGGATGCCGGTCCGCGCGATCTCGCTCGCCTGATACCGGACGATCCAGTCCTTGCCGCCGCGGGCCAGGTCGCGCCATTCGTCGAGTTGCGTGTGATACCCGTCGCGGATCAGGCCGCCATCGGTCGTCAGCAACGGGGGCTCGTCGACGAGCGAGGCTTCGATGTCGGTCCGGATCTCGGGACAGAGGTCGAGTTTCGCTTCGAGTTCACAGAGCCTCGCCGCGCTCCGTCCCGACAGCTTGGCCTTCAGCTTGGGGAGCAGGGCCAGCGTGCGCGCCAGGCAGGACAGGTCGCGCGGCGAACAGCGGCCCGTCGCGACGCGCGCGGTCAGCCGTTGCAGGTCGTAGGCGTTCTGAAGTTGCTCGCGCAGGTCGCGGCAGAACATCGCGTCGGTGGTCAGTTCCTCGACGGCATCCAGTCGCAGGTTGATCCGCGCCGGATCGGTCAGCGGGTTCGAGAGCCACTCACCCAGCAGCCGCGCGCCCATCGGCGTGACGGTTTCATCGATCACGGCCAGCAGACTGCCGGCGCGTTCGCCGTTGCGCAGCGTCTGCGTCAATTCGAGGCTGCGGCGCGTCGCCTCGTCGATCAGCAGACTGGTCCCGCGGCGGTACGGTTCCAACCGGGTGATGTGGCCGAGGCTGCTCTTTTGCGTCTCGCGCAGATAGTCGAGCAGTGCTCCGGCGGCGGTGACTCCCGGCGTGTTTTCGTCGATGTCGAAGCCGGCCAGCGTGCGCGTCTGAAACTGTTCGAGCAGCAACCGCAGGCATTGATCGGCGGAGAACGACCAGGCGGGTCGCTCGCTGAGGAACAGGCCGCTCAACCGCTTCAAGGTCTGAACGACGCCCGTCGGATTGGCTTGCTCGGGGACCAGACATTCGGCCGGGCGGATGCGCGCGATCTCATCCAGCACCGCGTCGTTGGGCAGATCACTGACGAAGAACCGACCGGTGGAGACTTCGATCCACGCGAGCCCGCACGACTCTTTCGCCGGGAAGACGCACGCCAGAAAATTGCTCTCGCGCGGGTCGAGCAGGGAGTCTTCGGTCAGCGTCCCCGGCGTGACGACGCGCGTGACATCGCGTTTGACCGGCCCCTTGGCGAGTTTGGGGTCTTCCATCTGTTCGCAGATCGCCGCGCGGAACCCGGCGCGCACCAGCTTCTGCAGGTAGCCGTCGAGTTGGTGGTACGGGAACCCCGCCATCGGGATCGGGTTCGGCGACCCCTTGTCGCGGCTGGTGAGTGTCAGTCCGACCGCCTTCGACGCGGTGACCGCGTCCTCGTAGAACAGCTCGTAGAAGTCCCCCATCCGAAACAGCAGAATCGCGTGGGGGTGCTGGGCCTTCACCTCGAGATACCGCTGCATCGCGGGGGTCGGGGTCCGTTCCGTGGTGGTCATTGTGCGGGAGACTTTGGCTGTGGTCGGGGGGAGATTCGCAAGTGAGCGTACGGTACTGAACTGGTGTTGCGGGTGCCATTCAACGCCGTAATCCCGTCGGCGGAGCGACGGGTCTACCGTAGTCCCGTCGCTCAGCCGACGGGACGCATTGCGATGTGATACTTGGGCACTTCCAAACATCAGCCGGGCAAGAATGCCCGTCCCACGGCATCACGTTGCCGGCAGCGCGGTCTTGCCAACTTGAATCTCGCCGTCGACGATCCGAACGGCGAATGTTTCCGTCCGTACTTTGGACTTCGGGTTGTCCATCCACACGCCGTCGGTGATGCAGAATTTCCAGGCGTGCCAGGGGCAGACGACATCGTCGCCGTCGACGTATCCGCTAGCCAGCGAGGCGCCCATGTGGGGGCAGCAGTCGTTGATGGCGTGGTACTCGCCGTCGCGCAGGAAGACGGCGATCATCCGGCCATTCACGGCAAAAGCCCGGCCTTCTCCGTCGGGGATGGCACCAACTTTGGCCACGGTTTGAAATTCGTCGTCTGCGGGCGTCTCGTCCACTACGTTCTCCAAGAGCCGGTTCGTCAAACTTACTGTAGTCCCGTCGCTCCGCCGACGGGACTACAGTAACGGTATGCCAAGCCCCCGCACTACCGCGCCGTCGGTCGCGGCAACAGTCCGGCTTGGCGACCCGAGCGGAAGACGTGGGTCGGCTCCAAGTGTTTGCGTCCGGTTTCGACACGTCGTTCGGAGTCGGTCAGCGAAGACTCGACGTGCTGAAGTTCGAGGACCGTGATGTCGGCGAGTGCTCCGGGTTGCAGCGTGCCCAAATCCAATTCGCGTTGCAGGAACTTCGCCGGTGTCTGCGTGGTCCGGCGGATCACTTCCGGCAGTTCCATCCCCAGATGCAGGAACTTGTCCATCGTGGTGACGAGGTCGAAGACCGGGCCGTGCAGGTTGTAGAAGTGAATGTCACTGCTGATGAAGTCGGGGAGCACCCCCTGTTCGAGCAGCGCGCGGGCCACGCGAAAGTCGAAGCTGGCGACACCGTGTCCGACGTCCAGCAGCACCCCGCGCTGGAGCGCCTCTTTGGCGGCCGGATGCAGCCGCAGATTGCCATCCACCAGACCGCAGCCCTTGCCGTGGAAGCAGTGCGTCAGGACATCGCCCGCGTTGAGCTTCGACAGAATGTGCTCGATCGGCAGCGACGAATTGGGGCTGTGGATCACCAGCGGCAGCCCAACTCGATCGGCCGCCTGACGCGCCCGGTCCAGACCCTCGGCCTCGTTGCGGCCGTTCTCGGCGAGGTTGGCGGTGCAGCGGATCTTGATGCCGACGATCACGTCGCGATGCGCGGCGACGACTCGTTCGACGTTCTCGATGTTGCAATACCGCAGGTCGTGCAGTTCACCGAGTGCCGGCAGAGTTCCGACGCTGCTGATCATTCCCTGTCCGGCGATGTGCAACAGCGTGAAGACGCGCGTCTGCGATTCATCGATGACGAACCGTCGAAACCCGTCGAAGATCAGCCCCCCCGCCGTGCCGAAGTCGAGCACCGACGTCACGCCGCGCGCCAGGCAACTCGAATCGACTTCAATGCCGAAGTGGCTGACACCGGGAAAGACGTGGACATGAAAGTCGATCAACCCCGGCACGACGTATTTGCCGCCCACGTCTTCCACACGGCGCGCTTCAGCGACAGTTCCCGGCGGCAGGACCGCGGCCACGCGACCGCCGTGAATCGCGATGTCGCGCGGGTCGTTGATCCCGGCGGCGGGATCGATCAGATGTCCATTGCGGATGAGCAGGTCGTACATCAGGGGCTTTCGTGATGGGGCGTAAGAATCGGGTCAGGACAATCAGTGAGAAGTGATCAGTGCAAAGTGCAAAGTGAAAGAACGGCGCAGACAATCCCGAACACGGAAGTGTGCCACTCGCACGATGCCAGTCAGGCTGGCAACTGATGCGAGCCCCCCGCCACTTTGCACTTTGCACTTTGCACTTTGCACTGATCACTTCTCACTTTGCACTCTCCGCAACGACACGAGCCGTCACAGTGGCATTCGCGTCCTGTCATTTCGGGGAGCCATCGGCCAAGCCGAACTGCTTAAGGTACAGTTCCTTGAACGGATTCTCCTTCGGACCGACGGCTGATTCGTTGACGAGTTGCGGCTGAACGGATTGCCACCAGGCATCGTAGGACTTTTCCATTTCCGCCACGACCTGCGGCTGCTGCGCCGCGACATTGGACTGTTCGCCGGGATCGGCGGTGATGTCGAACAGTTGCCACTGTTTTTCGCCGGGCTTGGCGACACTGACCAGATGCCAGCGCGGAGTGCGGACGCTGCAGTTTGAGTATTTCCACGGACCGGGATCGTCCCCCTTGGGCCAGCGTCCCACGTGAGTGAACAGCGTCCGATCCGTCCAGTCCGCCTGCGGATTCTTGAGCAACGGGACCAGGCTGCGGCCTTCGACCTGCGATTTCACTTCGTCGGACAACTTCGCTCCAGCCAACTCGGCGAGTGTGGGAAACACGTCGATGTGCGCGGCCAATCGGTTCACATCCGCCGGCTTGAGCGTGCCGGGCCAGCGCCAGAATGACGAGGCGCGGGTTCCGCCGAGCCACGGTGTCACCTTCGCCCCGCGCATGCCGGCGTTGAAGACCCGCACTCCCGCGGTCCCGCCGTTGTCGTTCATGAACACCACCAGCGTGTCCCGTTCGATCTTCAGTTCATTCAGTCTGGCCAGCAATCGTCCGACGTTGTCGTCGATGTTCGCGATCATGCCGAAGAACTTGGCGACGTCGTCATTCGCGGCCTTCTTTTTCTGACCGTTTCCCCCTGGCAGATCCGCGACTTTGTCGGTGTAGCGCGCCTCGTCTTCCGGGCGCACGTGCAGCGGACCGTGTGGCGCGTTCGTCGCGATGTAGGCGAAGAACGGTTGCCGTCCGTGCGAGGCATCAATCCACTTCAACGCCTGGCTGAAGAAAACGTCCGTGCAGTAGCCCTCGGTCTTTTCAAACGTGCCGTTGTGCAGGATCGCCGGATTGAAGTACGAGTTTCCCGGAGCATCGCCGCAACTGCCAGGATACGACTGGCCGATGCCGCCCGCTCCGTGGATGAACACCTCGTCGAACCCGCGCCGGTTCGGCTGGTACTCGGCTTCGTCACCCAGATGCCATTTGCCGAAGATGCCCGTCTGGTAGCCGGCGGACTTCAAGACCTGGGCCAGAGTCGTGGCCTTCAGTGTCAGGCGTTCCCGTTCGAGGATCGTGTGCGTGACCCCGTTGCGGAATTCGTGACGCCCGGTCATCAGCGCCGACCGCGTGGGCGAGCAGGTGGGACTGACATGAAAGTCGGTGAACCGAACCCCCTCGTTGTGCAACCGGTCGAGATTCGGCGTCTTCAAGATCGGGTTGCCGTGGCACGACAAGTCTCCATAGCCCTGGTCGTCCGTGATGATGAAGACAATG
>JANMLE010001462.1:0-1475 GCA_031372385.1 Planctomycetota bacterium
GGGGGAGGCTCGGGGAGCGCGGCCAGTGATTTCAGAACCTGTTCCAGCCGGTCAACACCGATCACCTGACCGCGCGAGACCCGCGCGATCTCTTCCAGCACTTCGGGGCGGGCCGCCCGACCGATCCGTTCCACCGTCACACCTTGGACGGTGAACGACGCTTGCAACGTTGCCCCCGTTTGTTTGCAGGACAGGGTGACTTCATGCCGCCCCGGCTCTTCGGCGGTGAACCGTGAGGAAAACTCACCCCACTCGCCGCCCGACGACGTGAACCGCGCGGTTTCGACCTTGCCCGACGGCGCGACGATGCGGGCGGTGACGTCCCCCTTGGGAAGCGGTTCGCCGCTGCGTTCCATGACGTTGGCATTGAGCGCCATCGTCTGGCGAACCTGCGGTTGCTCGGGCGAATAGTACATCCGCATCGTCTCGCCCTTGGCCATGTTTCGCTGATACGCCATCCAGCGAACCACCTGTCCCCAGAAGCGATAGTGGTATTTGTCTTCGACCCCTTTTCTCCATCGCCAGGCTCCGTCGGTTCCCATGAACAAGACCTTGCCGGCCCCATAGGTTCGCGTCGCCAGCAGCGGCAACCGGCCGAATTCGTTCGAGACATCCTTGTGAACGCAGAGCACTTCGCAGCCCGCCTTGGCACGCACCACCGGCGCGTACCATTGGAAACCGGGCAGATCCTCCCAGACTTCGATATTGTCTTCCTGCGTGTCGGCCAGTTTGGTCAGCAGGCTGCGTCGGCCGAGTTCCGTCAATTCAAAGTGGCTGGCGGTGCGCGAACCCCAGCCGCCCGGTTGAGCCGGGTCCATCACGACCGGACAGAGATCCCCCAGTTCGGTCTCGGCCAGTGACATCTGCCGTCCCTGCCAGCCGGGCATGAACACCAGACCGCTCGCCTGATGTTCGACCAGTCCCTTGAGCAGCCGGCAGTCCTCCGGTGTCAGTTGCCCGTCCTCCAAGCCGACGTCCCCGATGAAGACGACGTCGTACTTGGCCAGCTCATCCAATCCCTTGGGAAACTGCTTGATGTAGTCCTTGTTGCCGC
Organism: Planctomycetota bacterium; assembly: GCA_031372385.1. Lineage (GTDB taxonomy): Bacteria > Planctomycetota > Planctomycetia > Planctomycetales > Planctomycetaceae > Schlesneria. The sequence continues at coordinate 1,055 of JANMLE010001462.1, forward strand.
CCCCCGTCTTCGACAGACCGGGGTGAAACAGCAGGCACGAGACTTCCACACCGGGGTCGCGCGACAGGGCGTTGCGCAGGTAGCGGTACTCCCACCGGGGGACCGATTCGACAACCAGCACGCGCAGTTTCTCCTCGCGGATCACGATCGGCGCCGACAGCTTGTTGTTGTCGGCCAGCAGTTCTTCGCCGTGCTTGGGGACGTCCAGCGACAGCGTGTAGTCGCCAGCCGCCTTGGGCTTCCACATGACCGACTCGCTGGTGCGTCCCATCGGGGCGACGCGAATCTCTTTCTTGACCTCGTCGCCATCCGAGGACTTGAGCGTGACGGTGGTGAAGTACTCGCGCGGCAGTGTGCTGTCGATCGTGAACGGAATGCGCACCGACTTCCCCGTGATGCCGAACGTCGGTGCGTCGAGACT
>JANMLE010001495.1:0-7289 GCA_031372385.1 Planctomycetota bacterium
CCGCCGACGGGATGCGCGGTCCGCGGTCCGTCCCGTCGACAAAACAGTCATCCCGTCGACAAAACAGTCATCCCGTCGATAGAGCAGACGTCCCGTCGGCGGAGCGACGGGACGACAGTAGTCAGTACCCCGCCGCGGCAACCTTGGGAACGTCGATCACTGGCAGTCCCAAGCGTCGGCGGCATTCGTCGAGCATGTCGGCGGTGCGGCTGGCTCCGCAGCGGGTCACGCCGAGTTCCCGCACGGCCAGCAATCCGTCGAGATCCCGCACGCCGCCGGCGGCTTTGACCTGCACGAACTCGGGCGAGTGCTTCCGCATCAGCTTCAGATCGTCGTGCGTCGCACCGCCGGTCCCGTAACCGGTCGACGTCTTGACCCAGTCGGCCTTCAGGTCTCCGCAGATTTCGCACAGGCGGATCTTGTGCTCATCCTTCAGATAGCAGTTCTCGAAGATCACTTTGACCTTGCGGCCGCCGGCGTGAGCGACGTCAATCACACTGCGAATGTCTGCCCGCACGTAGTCCCATTGGCCGCTCAAGACCTGGCTGATGTTCACGACCATGTCCAGTTCTTCGCAGCCGTCGGCCAGAGCCTGCTTCGCTTCCGCCAGTTTGACCGCCGTCGTGTGGCCGCCGTGGGGGAAGCCGATCGTCGTGCTCGGATTGACCGTTGATCCCCGCAACAGTTCGGCGCACCGGCTCAGGTAGTACGGCATGATGCAGACGCTGGCCACGTCATACGCGACCGCCAGCCGGCACCCCGCTTCCAAATCGGCGACAGTCAACGTCGGATTCAGCAGCGAGTGATCAATCATCTTGGCCATTTGCTCGTAAGTGAAACTCATCATCAATCCCGTCTGTCACTGGCAACGAACACAAATCGAAAATCAAAAATCAAAAATCGAAAATCGATACGCTCACCCCACCACGTACTGCCTCAAGTACGCCGCGCTCTGCCGGAGCGACTCCTGGCGCAGGTCGAGCGATCCTTCGTACGCGCGGTCTTCCACCTCGACGCAGACCGGGCCGCGGTAGCCGGCGTCGGTGAGGACGCTGAAGAATTGGCCCCAGTTCACGTCGCCCAATCCCGGCAGCTTCGGGGTGTGGTACAGGTTCGGATGCGCCATGATCCCGACCTCGTTCAGCTTCTGCCGGTCCAGCCGCACATCTTTGGCGTGAATGTGAACCAGCCGGCTGGAGAAGTCGCGGATCGGCTGCAGGTAGTCCATCTGCTGCCAGATCATGTGCGACGGATCGTAGTTCAGCCCGAGGCTCAGGCTGGGGATCTCGTCGAACATCCGCCGCCAGATCGCGGGGGATGTCGCGAGGTTCTTGCCGCCCGGCCATTCATCCTTGGTGAACAGCATCGGACAATTCTCGATCCCGATCCGCACACCGTGATCTTCGGCGAACTGCACGAGCGGCTTCCACGTCTCACAGAAGCGGGGCCAGTTGTCGTCGACCGATTTGGTCCAATCGCGACCGATGAACGTCGTCATCCGGCCGAGTCCCAACAGCGACGACGCGTGAATTACTTTGCGAATGTGATCCGTGTACCGTTGGGCTTCCGCCAAGTCCGGCGTGAGGGGATTCGGGTAATACCCCAGCGAACTGATCGTGACGCCGGCAGCGGCCATCGTCGCCTTGACGTCGTCGGCCCGAGCGGGAGTGAAATCGGTCACGTCAACATGCGTGACACCGGCATAGCGGCGCTCCGCCTTGCTGACCGGCCAGCACATCACTTCGAGACACGAGTAGCCGGCGGACTTTGCAAATTGAGCGACTTCGGCCAGTGTCAGTTCGGGAAGAATGGCAGTCACAAAACCAAGTTGCACGGCGGATCCTTTGAATCGAGATCAATCGCGGATGAACGGGCACGATCAGAACACAAACCGGAGTTTTTCCGCAACCCACCCGCGCGGGGATCGGCATGAAAACTTAACCACCGATGAAACACGGATTGGAATCAAGGACGCCGCAAACTGAAGACGTCTCGGGTGATTACCAAGGGCAACTGGTTTTGTTGTTTTTCTGATCCGTGTTTGAGCAGTGTTCCATCGTTGGCGATGATACCGCGCGCGTCCCAGTCTGAGTCGTATGACCGCGCGGGCTTGGGACTCACTCGACGCCAGGCAGCACCCTGGGGCGGCTCTTCACCGTGCTCCGTTCGTACAACGACATCGCTTCGGGCATCCAGCCCTTGAGGTCGTGGATGCGGGTTCCGTGGCTGGGATGGGTGGATGCGAATTCCGGTGGAGCACCACCACCGGAGGCGGACGACATCCGTTGCCAGAAGTCGATCGACTCGCGCGGGTCGTAGCCGGCGGCGGCCATCAGAAGCAGGCCGATGTGGTCCGCCTCGGATTCGTGGTTGCGGCTGTATTTCAGGATGCCGAATTTGGTTCCCGCGTTCAGCACCATCATGATCTGCTGCCGCTTCGCCGGATCCATGTCGCCGATCGACGCGCCGGCCGCGGTGAGTCCGATGTTGGCCATCTGCTGTTGCGCCATGCGCTCGGAACCGTGATGACCGAGCGCATGCGAGATCTCATGCCCGATCACCGTCGCCAGTCCGGCATCACTGACGGCCACGGGCAGGATCGCGGTGTAGACGACGATCTTGCCTCCCGGCAGACAGAACGCGTTGACCTGCTTCTCGTCGACGACTTCGAGTTCCCATTCGAACTTCGAAATCTTGATGCCGATCCGGCTTTGAAACTCGGGAGTGTTCAGCGCCGCGACCAGCCGCTGCTTGACGTCGTTCACGGCGTCGACGGTGGGTCCGCGGTGCAGAACCTTCGCGGTGCTGAGCACTTCGCGAAACGCCTGCATTCCAAGCCGCTCCTCCTGCTCGGTCGAGAGTGCGACGACCTGCGTTCGACCAAACGGCCCGTGCTGGCAGCCCCGGACCATCGTGAAGCCGATGGCGATCAACCCAATGACGATGGGAATCATCCGGGCTCCCAGTCCAAACCCGCCTCCATTCCCGTACTGCCCGCGATTGCCGTTTCCGTAGCTCATGGCTGTCGATCCTGATTTGAAAACCGTTCCCGCCGTCCGGAACGGAGAACCAACACTCCGCCGGATCCGGCCGGATAGATTTTCCGCAGAGCCGCGATGAAACGCAATCGGTCGACGCGGGTTCGCCCAGTGAAGTTCGTTTTACCCTGAGCCAGCGGCGAAGGGGATGGGTGCCAGCGATCCGATGACCACACTGCGGTGCGCCGCCAGGCGCGCAGCGAGGATGAGAGAGAGCGGCAACCATGATCGTGGCGCGGATGAGGATGAGGATGCACGGCGCGGTGATGTGAGCGTTGGCACGCGCCCCCTTCGCCGTTCGCTCAGGGTTAAACGAAAACGGCCCCGAGTGGGGCCGTGACGAGAGAACGGAAAGCAGTGAGGAATCTCCGCACTCCAAGATCAGCCGGCGGCTTTCGACTGGTCGCCGTTCAGCTTGTTGTACAGCGTCTTCAGGGCGATCCCCAGTTCCAGCGCGGCCTTGGGCTTGTCGCCCTGATGCTTGTCGAGCACCTGATAGATGACGTCCATTTCGATTTCGCGGAGCGTCTTCGGGTGCTGCGGCATTTCCAACGTGGCCGGCTTGATCATTCCAAGGTCGGCGTGCTTCAGGATGGCGAGCGGCAGGTCTTCCGGATGAATCTCCGCTCCGTCCGACATGATCACGGCATGTTCCAGCGCGTTGGCCAGCTCGCGGACGTTGCCGGACCAGTCGTGCTGCTTGAGGACGTGGAGCGTTTCCGGTGACAGAATGTTCTCGGGGATGTCGCGCCGTTTGAGGGTTCGGGCGATCAGCGTGCGGGCCAGTTCGGGGATGTCATCCTTGCGCTCGCGCAACGCCGGCAGATGGATCTCGAACGTGTTGATCCGAAAGAACAGGTCTTCGCGGAACGAACCTTCGGCGACCATCTCTTGCAGGTCGCGGTTCGTGGCGCAGACGACCCGGACGTTGACGTGAAACGCTTCGTTTTCACCGACACGCCGCACTTCGCCGGACTCTAGGAACCGGAGCATCTTGACCTGCATCTGCTTGTCGAGTTCACCAAGCTCGTCCAGGAACAGTGTGCCGCCATTGGCCACTTCCAGCAGTCCCTTGCGCGACGTGTCCGCGCCGGTGAATGCCCCTTTGCCGTGTCCGAACAGTTCGCTCTCGACGAGATTGTCGGGCAGCGCACCGCAGTTGACGGCGACGAACGGCATGTGGGCCCGTTTGCTCAGATCGTGAATCCGGCGGGCGACGAGTTCCTTACCGGTTCCGGTTTCTCCGAGGATCAGCACGCTGGAATCAGTCGGCGCGATCTTCTCGCACAGCTTCTTGACGCGCAGCATTTCGGGGGTGCGGCCAATCAGGTCCGGTGAACCTTCCAGCGCCTTCAACCGTGATTCGAGGGCGATTGTCTTGTTGGTCAGCGTGCGCTTGTCGGCGATCCGCTTCAGCGTGGCCGAGATCTCGAACAGCTTGCACGGTTTGCGGAGGAAGTCGTAGGCTCCGGCGCGGACGGCGTGGATCGCCGATTCCATGTCGCCGTGAGCCGTGCTGATGATGATCTCGGTCTCGGGCGACACCTTCTTGATGTGCTCGATCACATCCCAGCCACTCAGACCCGGCATCAGCAGGTCGACGATGGCGGCGTCGAACGTCTGCGAGCCCAGCGCCTTCAGGGCGGCCTGACCGTCCTCGCACAGGACCACTTCGTGTCCCATGCGTGGCAGTTCGAATTTCATGATATTGCGAAGATCCTGTTCATCATCGACGAACAGAATTCGCAGCTTGTTAATGGCGGCAGCAGCAGTCAACGGGCGGTCTCCTTGCCCCTGTCGTGACTTCCTTGTCAGCGACCCGATGCGGTTCGGACGAAGTGTGGCGTTGAGAGCCGATGGATGAGCATCGGCTTCATATCAGAAGGTTTCAGATGTCGCAATGTCCGTTCACGGGGTTCAAGCAGCACGTGCGACGCCTCCTGCGTTGCGCGGCAAGTGGACGCGAAACGTGCTTCCCGTCCCCGGTCCGTCGCTGCTCGCTTCGATCCGTCCGTCGTGGTCCGCGACGATCCGGTTGGTGATCGACAGCCCCAGTCCCGTCCCTTTTTTTCCCGGCAACTTTTCGGTGAAGAACGGTTCGTACAGGTTGGCGAGCACATGCGGTGTCATGCCGCAGCCGGTGTCTTCGACGGTCAGCACCACCTCGTCCAGCGATTCGGTGATGCCAACCTTCATCGTTCCCGCGGTCTCCATTGCTTCGAGGCCGTTGGCCACGAGATTGATGATCACCTGCTGGATCTCCGGCGCGTTGACTTCCACAAAGTGAGGCCGGCTGCGGTCGAACTGAATCTTGTGGTGACTGAAGCGGCTCATGTGGCCGACCATGTCCAGAACTTCCGCGACAATCTTCGTCAAATCGTGACGCTGTCGCGGCGCATTGTTGCGGGTGAAATCCAAGACGCGCGTCGTGATCTCCTGACAACGATTCGACTGCCGCTGGATCATTTCGAGGTACGTCTTGAGCAGTTCGCGGTCGTCCGGCGACGAACCGAAGTCGTCCCCCGCTTCAGCCAGCCGGCCGATCAGCGATTCGGCGGCCATCGCAATCGCGGAGAGTGGATTGTTGATCTCGTGCGCGATGCCGGTGGCGAGGAATCCGATCCCCGCCAACTGCTCGTTCCGCAGCAACTGCCGGCTGCGCTCTTCGACTTCGCGGTCGAGCTTCGCCTTGTCACGTTGAAACCGTTCGATCATCCGGTTGAAGACGTTGGCCAGATCGACCATTTCATCGCGCCCGCGCAGCTTCAACCGGTGGCTGTAGTCACCATTGGCCACGCGCGACGCCGCCTCATGCAGCTTCCGAATGGGGACAAAAATCCAAGAGTGGCCACAACGAACCAGAAACACGAGCAGGATCGGAATGCACAACAGGCAGCCCCCGATCCACATCAGCCGCGACTTGTAAACCGAATGCGCCTCTTTGAGCGAGCTCTCGGTCCCCGGATTGGGGATCTCCTGAATGATCGACTGGATGCGTGCCACGTCGCGAAGCATCGACTCCAAAACCTTGCCGCGATCTTCGGCGGCGTTGAGTCGCGACTGGGCCACATCCAACCGGCGGAGTATGAAATGAATCAGGTCCAGCTTCGAGTGCATGATCGACTGGGACTGCCGGACCGCAGCCGACGGGGGCAACCGGTCCACCCGGCCGCGAAACTCCTTCATTTCCTCGCGCACCCGCTGAATCTGGACTGACCATTTCTCCGGGTCAAACCCCAGCGGTTGCTCGCGCTGGGGCACGACCGCGAACGGGTTCCCATTAAGTTGCACATTGCCCAGCAGCGGATCAAACAGCGCCGCACAGGCGACCGACAGATCGGTCGGATGCGGTTCCTGGTTCTGGCTGAACTCCAAGTCCAGCACGACCGCCCGATACGACATCAACCCGGTGAGTCCCGCCAGGGCGAGAATCCCGAGCATCAGGCAGACCAGCCCGAGGCCGATGACCAGTTTGCGGCGAATCGATCGCGTCAGGAACACTCGACGTCCTTGTCGTGTGACTCGTGGTTGGAAGGGGGAGGGTTGCAAACGTTACAAACTCGGCTGACTTCACTCAACCCCGGTTCGGCATTCGCTCCGCGGATTGGGACGACGTTGGAGTTCAGGCTCAGCCTGCATCGAACACGCTGATCGTTCGGTGCCATCCCGCAGGCCAAGGGCCTGTGCGGTAATGACGTCAGAGAGTTGCCAGCCGCGAGGCCGCCGTTGTTCTTTCGCTCCAGTTCGACGGCTCTCCTCATTCGCGTTCCGTTTTGATTCGCGCGGAAATCGATTTGGTCCGCGCGAATTAAAAGGAGCGCGAATGAGAAGGTGACGCGATGATGCCGGGCCGTGGCACGGAGACATCGCTCGCGCCGCGACACACCATGCCGCTCTTGGAAATGGGGCTCTCCGCCATTCCTGTTGAACAACACCCGTGAGCGGCGGGGCGCTAGCGCCCAATGACACTGACTTTAGATTTCCGTAAGCACCGCATCAGGGACGGCACGGGATTTGCGCCAGCGTGACGACTTCTCTTTGAAAGGAGTCAGATTGGCATGGATGCTCGAGCCAGCGGTGCGGGGGGTGTGGAGGATCGTTTTTGGGGGTCGATTTTGACAGGGCGTTTGAGGCGTTGTCGCGGGGCTTTGACTTGAAGAAGGCGGACGAGATGTTTCCCGTGCGGGGGAATGCCGTGTCTGGGACCAGCGTGGTGTTGTGGATGTTGGTGTCTCAGCCGGTCGTTCATCA
>JANMLE010001514.1:0-6704 GCA_031372385.1 Planctomycetota bacterium
GCACGACAACAGAATCCGCTTGCCGGCCGGCGGCACGATGATGGGCACGGCCGCCCCTTCCGCGGCTGAAGCCTGCTGAGTTGGAGCACTTGCCAGCGCGGTGGCCGCGGCCCCCGCGGCGATAAACGAACGACGACTGATTTCCGGACGGGCGTCTGACATCATCTTCTCCCTCAAGAAGTCCATCGAGTTTACGAACACCAAGTTCACTGGCCGCGTATTCGAACCCGACCGACGCGCAGATTCCACCGAGTCGCGGGGAAATCGTCGGATGTTTTGCGAGAGAACCACAATCAGGTCGTGTCCCAATCTGATGATCGTTGCCTGACGCTTCGAGTGTATGAATGTTGTCACGCCACCGGGCTTGCCCCGGTGGTTCAACGGCTTTTGCGCTACTGTCCGGCAAATGACGAGTAGTGCAGAAGCCGTTGAACCACCGAGGCAAGCTCGGTGGCGGGATGGTTTCGAGAAAATCGCACAACGGCTCTGCGGGACCGCGGCGAAATCAGGACGCGACTCGCAATCCGTGTCCGCCACATGTGGAACACCTCGCGTGGCTTGTCATCACGTGGTGACAGCGGCATCCTCAGCGACGGGTGGCCATTCCTCCCGTCGATCGAACAGCAATACTCCCTCCCGCCTTCCACGACGCACCATGCTCCCGTTCCCGATCCAAGTCCAACTTCCCTTCCCGTTCGACTCGTTCGGCTCGCTGATGTTCGTGTTGAGCATCGCGGCAACGTTCGGGCTGCGCTATGCGCGCAATCGGACGTCGACGCTGGTGATTCAGAAGTTCCACATTGCCGTCGAGCCCCTGCCGACCGCGAACCCGACGGTCGAGATCGTCGGACGGATGCAGGGCCTGCTGGCGTTTCTGCTGGGGTTGCTGGGATTCAGCCCGGTCATCCGGTTTACGATCTCCGGTTCGGAACTGCGCTGCCAGTCGACGAGCCTGTTCGGCCAGCGCTCGCAGTTCATCCCGCTGCGCTGCGTGTCGACGATGGCGGCCGGGATTCACAAGCCGATCTCGGCCGTTGTGTGGGCCGGCTTCGTCGTCATGTTCGGCAGTTACACAAGCTCGACGATGGGAAGCTGGATCCCGTTCCTCGTCGCGCTCGCGGCCGCGCTGGTGCTGGTGGTCAGGTACGTCCTGTCCAAGAAGTTCTTCATCGAAGTCTACGCCCAGGGAGGCCCGCCGATCTCGCTGCTGTTCCGACCGAACGTGCTGGAGGGAGTCCCGATCGATGTCGACCAGGCTTTGGAGGTGGTCGATGTCATCCGCGACCTGATCCTGAATGAAGGCTCGGCAACGCCGAGCGTCTCCGCTCGCACGCCGCCGCCAGTGCCGGTTTACGTCGAGGCAACGTACGAGGCATCGGCCTGGGCGTCGCCCAACAGCGACGCGACGGACGACGACGAGGAACAGGCCCGCAAGCTGCTGGCCCAGGCGCGGCAGTTCGTCCAGAACGGCGACAAGCCCCGCGCGGTCGCGATCCTGCAGGAGATCGTCCGCCGTTACCCCCGCACCGAGACGGCCGACCAAGCCCGCCGCAACCTGCAGAAACGCGGCAACTGACGCAGCGGCTTCCAAAGACGTAGGACGGATTTCCAATCCGTCCGTCAACTCCGTCTGCCAACGACGTCAGTCAACGACGTCAGTCAACGACGGACGGATTGGAAATCCGTCCTACGGGTCGATCATTTCGTGCCGACGGCCTTACCGTAGTCCCGTCGCTCCGCCGACGGGACCGCTTGTCGACGGAGCGACAAGCCGACAGTACTCGGGCACCGCTTCGACCATCGTGTCGCTCAGCACCGTGCGGCGCATCAGTTGAAGAAGAACACCCGCTTGGCCGTCCCGCAGAGCAGCCATTGGCGGTCTACGGACGTGATGAAGTCGAGCTTGTCGCGGACCAGATTGATCGACGCCTTGTAGTTGTTGACCCCCTGGATCTGGTACGGCGCGTCGCTGGCCCACATCAGCCGCTGCGCGCCGAAGGCTTCATACAGCCGCTTGATCATGGGGATCAGTTCGAGATGCGGCGGCTTCTTCTGGCCCAGCGCGTAATACGCCGAGATCTTCACGCTGGCGTGCTTGTGCCGGGCGAGCCGCGTCAGCAGCTTGATGTCGTCGTCACGCATCTGGCCGTCGACACCGATCCGGGCGAAGTGGTCGATCACCACCGGCGTGTCCGGAAACCGTTCGCACATCGCGTCGATGCCGGGAACCTGCTCGGCATTGATCAGGCAGCACATCGCCTGCTTCGTTTCCGCGCCGGTCTTCCACATCTCGGCCATGCCGTCGGTCTTCAACCACAAGTCGGCGTACGCTCCTTTGCGGATGAACGGAGTGATCCGAAAGCCGGTCACCCCCTGCGGCAGCAGCTTCTTCATCGCCGCGCCGGCGTCCGGTTGGTGATCGTCGACCATGCCGACGATGCGGAACAGTTTCGGATGCCGGCGCACCGCGTCGATCAGGTACGAGTTGTCGAACAGGTGGTAGCCCGAATGCTGGATCAGCACGACGCGCCCCACACCCTCCGGCCGCGCGATCGCCATCAGTTCGTCATCGGTGAAGCTCGGCGGATTGAGATCCTTCTTCGTCTGCCCGGCGACCAGCGGAAACTTGTCGGTCTCGGGCGGCCAGATGTGCGAATGCGCGTCGATCCACGGCGTCTCATCCTGTGCCTGCACTGTCGTGGAGAGAGCCACGGTGCCGATTGCGATTGTTCCCATCGTCAGGGCGTCCCGTCGTGTCATGGGGCCGGACTCAAGCATGATGGTTCCCTTGGAAAACAGGCTCGTGGTGTGGCGCGTCGCGAACGTGAATGTCCGTCTGGCGCGAGGGCCGCGTGCCGAAGATGGTAACAATCGGCGTGACGACCACCGAGCATGACGGTGGTCACGGCTTGGCGGGGGTCTCCGGCTTCGCAGACGGCACCGTGCCGGGGGTGAGCGTGTTGAACAGTTGCACGGCTTCCGCATCGCGGCGATGGGGACTGAGCACGTAATTTCCCGCGACGCCACCGCCGCGCGCGTAGTGTCCGATCGCCGCGCCACCACAGGCCACGACTCCCACGGCCGCACCACCCACGACCAGACCGCCGAGCGTTGCGCCTCCCACCGCCAACGCTCCCAGCGAAACGCCGCCGATCGCGATCCCACCACCGGCGAGGCCACCGATGGCGATGAAGCCGGTCGCGATGTCACCGATGGCGACAAAGCCCCGCGCCCAGCCGCGCGTTTCTCCCGTCGCCGCATCCGGTCCGAACGCGATCGACACCAGCGGCCAGCGACCAAGTTTCCACTTCGATGCGTATCGGATCGTCTTCTTCTGATGGGGAGTATGGGGCTTCATCTCGATCACCGCCTTTTGTTCTCGGGGTTTGAAGCATCACAAAACGTCTCGCGCTCAATCGAACACGAGCTGACTCGCGGGAAAGACCGGGCCTTCGACACACACGCGGCGGTAGTCCCACGAGCCGTCATCCTGCCGGACTTTGGTGACGCAACTGAAGCACGCGCCGAACCCGCAGGCCATCGGGGTTTCCAGCGAGAGCCAGCAGGGGACTCCCGCCGACGCCGTGATCTTGCTGACCGCATGCATCATCGGTTCGGGACCGCAGCAATAGACTGCGGCGGGGGGCGCTGGTTCGGCGATCAGCCGCTTCAGCAAGTCGGTCACGAAACCATGATGGCCGACGGAACCATCGTCGGTCGCGATCCGGACATCGATCCCCTCGTTGGCAAACTCGGCCACTCCCGCGAGATACTCTTGGGAACGAACCCCATAGCAGAGCGTGATCCGCGACGGTGTCTGGCCGAGTTCCCGCGGAGGCTGACCGTACGCGCGTCGCCGCAGTGCTTCGCGGATCACGGCGAGGAACGGCGTCTGCCCAATCCCCCCGGCCACGATCACCAGATGTCCGGCGGGTGGAACCGGGAATCCATTGCCGAGCGGTCCCCAGACTTCGACGTCGTCCCCCGGCCCGAGCGATTCGAAGAGCCCGGTCATCTTTCCCACGACGACAAAGCCGAAGTCGACCCCCAGCGCTTGTCCCGATGAATCACAGTAAACGTCGTAGAGCGCGAATGGCCGGCCGAGCAGCGGATCACTCCGTCCCGGCAGCCGCACCATGAAGAACTGACCTGGCAGGATTTGTCGGGCAATCTCGGGACAGTGCAATCGCATCCGCCAAGTATTGCGAGCCATCAATTCATGCTCGATCAAAGTCGCGCGGCATTGAACGGCATTGCGAACAAGACCCGGCAGACAGAGATCCGACACGGCGGCAGTCGTCATCGAGATGTCTCGTACTCAGTTCGAAGGTCATCGGGATCGCTGGCCATGTCGCGGGCTGCAATCCCGGATAACACATGGTTTGAACCACGAAATACGCGAAATACACGAAATCAAGAAGTTCTGTCGAATGCCTTCAGGATTGCCGTGGCATTCCCGTCCACCGACTGGCATGTGACGTGATCTGTCTCCCCGTATTTCTTTCGTGTATTTCGTGTATTTCGTGGTCAATCATCCTGGCTATCGTTCGCCGCGGCGCGACTTTCTGTTCGTGTTGGGGCCGCTCTTCGGACGGACGGACTTGCGGATGGGGCGCTTCGCGGGGCGCGTCGGCGTGCGACCAGCGGGCGTCCGCTTCGCCACGGGCCGGCGCGCCGGGTCGGTGGCGGCGAACGTTTGCAGCATCTTCAGTTCGGCCGTCGTCAGCGGTCGGTAGGCACCCGTCACCAGTTCGCCCAAGCGCAGCGGGCCGAACGCGACGCGCTTCAGCTTCATCACCTTGTGACCGACCCTGGCGAACAGTCGCTGCACCTCGCGGTTTTGTCCTTCAGTCAGCACCAGTTCCAAGATCGTGGACTTCAGACTGCTCTTGATCCGCCGCACATCGCGAACGCGGAACTTTCCTTCGGTGAAGTACATCCCCTGTTGCAGTTGCCGCAGGATGTCGTCGGACGGAATCCCGGCCACGAGTGCCCGGTAGACCCGTTCGACTTGGAACTTCGGATGAGCCAATCGATGCGCCAAGTCGCCGTCGTTGGTCACCAGCACCAGACCTTCCGAGCCTTCGTCCAATCGCCCGACGGTGAACAACCGCCCCTTCCAAGGAGGCAGCAGGTCGATGACGCGGGGTCGGCCGTTGGGATCGGCGTTCGTGCTGATCACCCCCGACGGCTTGTTCACCAGGAAGTATTGGCGTCGCTCGATCTTGATCCGCTCGCCATCGACGCACACCTTCTGGGTCTCGGGATCGACCTTGATCCCCAGCGTGGTGACCACCTTGCCGTCGATCGTCACGCGACCGTCGACAATGTACTCCTCGCAATGCCGCCGCGAAGCCAGCCCGGCCGCAGCCAGCACCTTCTGCAACCGCTCGCGCGAGACGTCGACTTCATCCAAGTCCTCGGACGGAAGCGCGGGCGGCTTGCGCCGGCGCGGCGACCGGGCATTCTTGGCCACCGCGCGATCGCGGGGCTTGGCGGGGATGGGCGCGTCCAGATCGGCGTCATCCAGTTCGTCGGCATCATCCATCGGCAATTCAGCAGTCATGAGTCGTCACACAATTCCAGCGAAGGTTTTCGAAACGGGGCACAGTGTACCGCGGCAGAATCCCCGGAGATAGGACGACGGCGAACGGGCCACGATGCCAAAGGGCTGCGCCCAAAACTCCAAAGCTGTGTCGGGGTACCCTCTGGGTCGCACAGCACTCCCAAAGGGGGGAGTGCTCCGCCTTCTTTGGGAGTGCTCCGGCTTGACGGAGCTTTGGAATTGTCGCGGAGCGACTTTCTTTCGACGCGACGTGCGTGATCGGCCGCCACCGTTCCAAAGGGCTGCGCCCAAAGTTCCAAAGCTGTGTCGAGCCACAGCACTCCCAAAGGGTGGGCGCGCCGAAGAGGGCTGGTTGCGTCGACAAATCGGCCCCGGCGGGCGACCTCACTAAAAGGGACCGACCACATACCGGATCAGGTGATCGTCATCGATATCGATCACGACCGTCTGGAGTCCTTGCGCGTTCTTGTATTGGACCGTGCATTGATATTGGCAATGGTGCAATTGAACCGCAGGGATGTTTCCCAGATTGGCGAACCACCGCGGCGGGTCAAGCGTGTCGACTGTCACATCGAGACTCACGACAGTCACGGTCGGACCATCGGGAATGTGCAGAAGTCGCAGGACATCGTCCCGTGTCGGCGGGTTCTGACAAAAGGGCGGTAGATGATTCTCTTCACCCTCGATCGGGTCCAACTCCCTCGCCGTGAACGGGGACCAATACAGCCACGACCGGTGCAGCGTATCGCGCGCTGTCACGATCCCTTCTGAGTCGATGGACACCGAGACGGCGTCCGTTCTCAGTGTGCGCCACGAATAACCCGCCTCCAACCGCTTCAGTTCATGGTGCGTGGTGAGGATGTAGACGTTGCGCAGGGCATTCGGGGCGACGACGAACGACTGAACATCGGCATCCACCAGACTCCAATGGCCGCCGGCCGTCATCCGGTTCAATTCGTGCCGGCGATTGAGGGCGTACAGAACGCCATCCGCATCCAGTTGGAAAGACTGGACCTTCGACGCCACGACCGACCACCTGTTGAACGTAGCCACACTCGCCAGAGTGTGGGTTCCCACGTTCTGGCGAACGTGGCTACCAAAAGACAAGTCCCGCCGTTCGCCCAACTGCTTGAGCTGG
>JANMLE010001525.1:0-1038 GCA_031372385.1 Planctomycetota bacterium
GCCGAACCGCTGGTACACCCATTCCAACGCGGCGAGGCACTGGGGAACGAACTCGTCCCACAAGCGCTTGTGATCGGCGTCTCCCGAGTGAAGCAACGCCGTTTCGCGCCGGGCGAGTTCCGCGATCTTCGGATGCGCGTCGGCGAGCGACTTCAGCGTGGGATTCGATTCGACCGCCGCAATCTTGTTCCGGGCCGATTCGATCTCGTCCCGCGCCGCGGTCAGATCCTGCTCAGCTCGCTTGAAGTGCCGCGCGGCTTCCTTGTCAGTCGGATTGGCGGATGCGGTCGCCTTCGTTGTGGCGACCCCCTGCTCCTGCATCGGCAGTTGCGTTTGCAGCGCGGGCAGTTTGGCGAGCAGTTCGTGATAGTCGGACAACTGGTTGACGAGCCGGTACAGCCGCGCCAATTCCGCCACGGGGGCCTGTTGATACGCCGCGTCGTCCCGGAAATTCTTGTAGCCGTAAATGATCATGCCGAACTGGGTGCCCCAGTCGCCGACATGGTTGTCAGACAGCACGCGGTGCCCCAGAAACTTCAGCACGCGGTACAGGGCATGACCGATCACGGTGCTCCGCAGATGCCCGACGTGCATCGGCTTGGCGACGTTGGGCGAGGAGAAGTCGATGACATACGTTCGCGGGTTGGCAACGGGCGCGACGCCAAGCCGCTCGTCGCGACACAGCTTGGCTGTCTCTTCGGCCAGCCGCTCTGTCTTGACGCGCAGGTTGATGAACCCCGGACCGGCGATCTCGGGAGGCTCGCACAGATCCGCCACGTCGAGCTTCGCCACCAACGCCAGGGCGAGATCCCGCGGCGGTTGCTTGTGCTGCTTCGCCAATGGCATGGCGCAGTTGGCCTGAAAGTCACCAAACTTGCTGTCCGCGGTCGGCTTGAGCATGTCGACAAACGAATCCGGCGCATCGGTGAACGAGACGAGGGCCGATCGCAACCGGGAGCGAAGTTCAGCAAGCAGATTCATCGGAGCAGGTCCGGGAAGAAAGACGGGGAGGCAAGGAGACGGGGGGACAAGGAGACT
>JANMLE010001460.1:0-1127 GCA_031372385.1 Planctomycetota bacterium
GCTCGCCGCCAACAAGATCAAACAGCCAAACATGGCCAACCCGTCGCACCTGTGGGCGCTGAAGGGACCGCTGATGAACTACGGCAAGTGGTTCGTCGGCCAGTCGCTGCATCGCGCCGACTACCAACTGCCCGACATGCCAAGCCGCCTCAAAGATCATGCCGGCTTCGCCGCCACATGGCTGCAACGAAGCGCCCTCGAAATCAGTGGCACGATGCGCAAATTCCAGTTGAAGCTGGCCGACCGCCAGTGCCGCATGGCCGAACTGTCGGGCCGGGTCCAACTGGCGGTGGTGATCCTCTGCACGAGTCTGTACGCGGCACGGCACAAGAACGAAGTCATCGCGGAAGCGGCCGACACCGTCTGTCAGGAACTGCGCCGCCGCATGCTCGGCGGCCTGCCGACAGACCGCTATTTCAAGCAGGTCACCAGCCTCGGCCGGGCCGTCGCCGAAGGACACTTCCCCGGCCTCGACGAAACCCCGCAAGCTGGTGTGCTGATGCCGTATCAGAACCAGTGACGGGCTCCGCCCAACGTAGCCATCATCGCTCCGCGTGATGAGCCTTGTGGGACCAGGCGTCCACCTGTGTTTGGCTCATCACGCGGAGCGATGATGGCTACATAAAAGACAGTTCCAACACTGGATTCAAAGGGTGAATGTTCGAACTCGAAGAATCCCGCGCACTCTGAGGCCAAACTCTGTCGGAAGTACTCCACGGTCGTCCAATCTAATCCGTCCCGTCCCTCGTCGACGCGGACGGCTGCCCTTCGTGAAACAGAACCATCCACGGTTCCCGCAGACGCAGCAGCCAGGCCGATCCGAAGAACGTGACGAAGCCGGCGGCCAGTGGCACACCGAGTTTGATTCCTCGCACCACCCATCCGTCATCACCGGCGGCGACGACGTTCGCGCCCGTCAGCGAGAGACACGCGAGGCTGACGAGGCTCATGGCGGCGACGGCGATCAACGTCTTGCCACTTGTTCGCGCGATTCCCCGCCATTCCAAGAGTCCGACCCGCCGCTGCAATAGCAGGCAGGTCGCCACACACTGCAGCGCCGCCACCAGGGCCGTCGACAGCGCCAGGCCGCGGGCACCCAGCGGCCAGATCAACGTCAGGTTCAACAC
>JANMLE010001593.1:0-3691 GCA_031372385.1 Planctomycetota bacterium
ACAAATTCGGTTTTTTGCGGTTTTTGATGATGTGCCGCGCTTTCTGTGCGTGTATGCCATGGGGTTTTTCCGTCGCCTGGAGGTGGTGTCGGTGTTATGGGTACTTTTTTCGTTCACGTCCGTGTTGTGATTTGACAACACGCAGTCGGAAGCCGCACGGCTGTTGTGACTGGGCATTGTTGCGACCAACTTGCCGACTGGCGGCCTTCACGTGACGACACGGAAGGATTCCGAGGCAATACTCTTTCACACGCATCGAACGTGGTCCTTCGCCCCGGCCACCATCAACGGAGCATGGGCGAGTCCACAGTCGGTCCTCGTCGGTCGGCATACGAGTTCACCCGCGAGTTGACCACAGTGGAGGCGGGCGACTCGTCGAGTTGCCGGGAAGAGGTGTCGGCAGAACCGACGCATTGGGGAGTCTCAGCATGGTCATCACCGAAGCAACGACACCGGATACGGCTCAAGAGGCGATCAACGGACGCCTGTATCGAAACGCCGATCTCGTGCGAGTCTACTCACAAACGAAGCTGTCCCCTCCGGAGGCCACGGCTCTGATTCGGTATCGGGACGACATCCAGGGGTGCCGAGTTCTCGATCTGGGCTGCGGCGCGGGCCGTCTGGCCACTTATCTGCGACCGCTCACCGACGAGTATGTGGGCTCCGATGTTTCCTCACACATGGTCGCGCATTGCCGCCGGGTCTTCGACGAATTCCCGTTCGTTCAGGCGGACATGCGGTCGCTGACGCCCTTCGACAGCGGTTCCTTCGACACGGTGTTGGCCGTCTCCAACCTGCTCGATGCCGTTTCCCACGAGGATCGTCTGCGAGTCCTGGCCGAGGTCCGGAGGGTGCTTTCGCCGCAGGGCCTGCTGATTTTCTCCTCGCACAATCGCGATTACGTCCACGCGGGAGCCGCGCCGCGGTTGCAGCGTCATCGCAATCCGCTGACACAGTTGCGTCTGCTCATCGACCACCTTCAGGCCCGCGCCAATCATTGCCGCATCAAGCCTCTGCATCGCTTCGAGCCGGACTACGCTCTGCTGAACGACTCGGGCAACAACTACTGTTCTCTGCACTACTACGTCAGCCGCGACGTTCAAGCCGGGCAGCTCGCCGAGGCGGGCTTCGAACTGCTGGAATGTCTGGACGAACTGGGCCGCACGCTCGATCCGACCGGGCAAGACCGTGTCGACCAATCGATCTTCTATGTGGCCCGCTGCTCCGAGACGCGGCCTGCGTGACCGAATGGGAAGTTCGACCTGCTGCGCCGCCTTCCGCCCGATTTCAGTCATCGTTCCCAAGCCGGAGCTTGGGGACGAGGGACGAGGGAACGACCTGTTCGCCTCACGACTTCGCGCTGATCGGTTTCGTCGCGTCGAGGACCAGGCCGCACAGGCCCGACAGGATGAAGGCGACTGCGCAGACGGCGAACATCACGTTCCATTGCGCGACGGTCGGCGTCTCGCCCAGCAC
Organism: Planctomycetota bacterium; assembly: GCA_031372385.1. GTDB lineage: Bacteria > Planctomycetota > Planctomycetia > Planctomycetales > Planctomycetaceae > Schlesneria. Next base: position 1,477 of record JANMLE010001593.1, read on the forward strand.
GGCGTTGTAGATCAGCGGGGCGGCGGCGGCGCCGAGGTTGCCCCACATGTTCGCCCAGCCGAGGATCGAGGCCGTGTATTTGCCCCCCACGTCCTGCGCGTAGGCCCAGACGGCGGGAATGCCCAGGTCGACCCCCATCACCATCACGCTGAGTCCCGCCACGATGGCCCACGGCAACCAGCGCGTGGTGGGATCGGGCGTGCAGGTCATGCCGAGCACCAGGCAGATGCCGTAACCGAACGCCGCCAACAACCGCGTCGAAAAGACCGGCAGGCGGCGTCCCCATTTGAGGCCCGCGGTCCGCGCGGCCAGATCGGTCCACCAGCCGCCGCAGAACATCCCGATGATCCCCGCCGCCGTCGGCACCGCCGTCATCAACGCCTGCTCGGCGAGCGGCACGCCATGCACCTTGTCGAGATACCTCGGCAACCACGTCACCACGAACAGCCAGCCAATGTTGGTGAAGAACTGCATCGCGCTGTTCCCCCACAGACTGAGACTCGTCAGGACCGCCTTCCACGGGAACGGAGCGTCTGCCGGTTGAGCCGCCTTCGAGATCCGCGTCGGCTCATCGTCGATCAAACTCCGCTCGGCGTCATTGCACCACGGATGCTGCTTCGGCGAGTTGCGACCAACCCACGCGAACGCCAACGCCACCACGAGTCCCGCGATTCCATAACCGATCAACGTGGGCCGCCAGCCGGGACCGTAGAACTTCTTGATTTCGTTGGGAAAAGCGGCCTCAAGCACGAGGCGGTTGAGCAAGACGACTTCATCATCGGTGAGAGGATGGAGATTTGAACGTTTGTCGAGCAGCACCTTGCCATGTGCTCCCAGCGACGCACGAGGGATATCGCCCGGTTCAAAGAAGTCCTTTTGAAGCATCTGATCTGCCAGGCTGTGGGCCAGCAACGCCGCCTCCTCGGACTCTCCACTCCAAGCGTCAGGAAGATAGAACTTCGACTCGGGCGGTTTCGACATCCCCGGAATCCACTCCGCCACGGCGACTCTTGTCGAATTCCAAATCCTGGCGAATCCACCGCTCCGAATGTCGAAACACCATTCGCCCCACGATTGCGGTTTCATCTTGGCGGCATCGATCAGTTTGGAGACTCGCCCCGCCTCCCGTTGAACACGTTCGATGTCGGTCGGTGAGAATCGATTGATGATCCTGTTGAGCAATGTCTGCTGGCGGCTCTCTTTCAACTTGCTCGGCTCAAACCGCAGCAGGGCGGCGATGGGACGAACTTCCGAAGCGGGCTTGAGTCGCGGGTCGGAACCGGAGGGCATCGACCAAATGATCAGCCAAGCGGTCAGGATCGGCGCGAGGACTCCTCCCGCGCGGCCTCCGAGGGCGATGATGGAGCTGGCTGTGCCGCGTTGTGAAATCGGGAACCAGGCGCGGATCAGGCCGCCGCAGACGGGGAAGGCGCCGGCTTGGGCGGCTCCCAAGTAGAGACGCAGGTGCAGCACCATCCAGACCGCTGCCGCCATTCCCAGCAAACCGGTGAAGGCGGACCACGCGAGGATGTAGATCGTCAGCATCAATCGCGGGCCGAAGCGGTCGCTGAACCAACCGGCCGGAACTTGCGAGAGGGCGTACGACCAGAAGAACGCGCTCAGGAACCAGCTCATCTGCGTCTGCGTCATCCGCAGGTCTTCGCGGATGTATTCGGTCGCGATCGACACGGCGAAGCGGTCGAGATAGAGCAGGCACGACATCAGAGTCAGCACGGCGGCGACCCCGATGCGGACGCGTGTCGGATGCGCACCGGGGGAGTTCGCGGACAACTCCGCCAGTTCAGCGCGGGGAGCCTCGGCCGACATGCGCGTCTCCTGCGAAGTGTGACCCGTCGAGCAACCGTCGTGGAGGTCGCACGGTAGGCGGCGCGAGACTCATCGTCAACCGTTGGTGCGATGGCAGGCCGCGTCTCGATGGAGGCGACTCGGGAGGAACTCCTTTGGACTGCGGCGGCTCGACGCCGCTTTGGAATTTTGGACGCAGCCCTTTGGCGTCGAGTCCGTTCAGGCCCGACCGCCAGAACAGCGGAATGAAGAACAAAAAGTCGGCTCTCCGCCAAATGAGTTGACGGCCTGTTCGGCGCGCGTCTCCTGACCCCGCCGAAACGGCTGACCGAAGGTCTCCTCTTCTATTTCAACACGAATGGCGGAGCCCCAAGAATTCCAAAGCGGTGTTAGGGCACCACCCTCTGGG
>JANMLE010001670.1:0-4242 GCA_031372385.1 Planctomycetota bacterium
TTCCGAGCTGGAGGTCTACGCGGCCAAAGCCAACAAGCTCGCCATCCGAGACTCGCAGGGCGAACTGATCGCGGTGATTGAAATCGTTTCGCCGGGAAACAAACACAGCAAACTTGCCATCCGGAAGTTCGTCGACAAATCAGTGGAACTGATCCGCTTCGGAATCCATCTGCTGGTGATCGACCTGATTGCCCCCGGCCCCCGCGACCCACACGGGCTGCATCAACTCATCTGGGCTGAACTGGAATCGGAAGACTTCCACCTGCCGCGCGGCAAGCCCCTGACACTCGCCTCGTACTGTTGCGGCGATCCCCTGACCGCTTTTATCGACCCGGTCGCCATCGGTGGCAAACTGCCCGACATGCCGGTCTTTATCGACTCCGGAACCTACGTCCCGGTCCCCCTGGCCGAGACCTACGCCGCCTCATGGAACATCTGCCCCGTCGAATTCCGCGAGGATGTACTGGCATCACAGAAATGAGTTGAAGAGCCGAATTGCAGAAAGCGATAACTCATGACGATTCAGACTCGGTTCAATTCAAGCAGGACTCGGTTCGCACTCGCTGTGATGCTTGTTGTCGCGCTGCTGGTGGCGACGTTGGCGAGCGCGGCCGAGCCTGAGTTCTTCGCGGCACACGCGAAAGCCGTCGCGGCGAATCCTGCAGAGATGAGCTTCGCGATTGAATTCGCCGCGCGGCAAACTCAATTTCGCGTCGGCGAGTTGATCCCGCTCGACATCGTGTATGAGTTCCGCCAAACCGGCGCGTATCTGATCAACGACAGCTTGGCAGCAGGATCGGGGACCGCTCGGCTGTTGGAAGTGTTTCACGTCGTACCTCAGGCCGGAACCCGCGCGATGACGTCGGATCGGCCGAGCTTCTTTCGCTCGGCGGGTGGCACACCATTGGAGGCCAGGACCAATCGCGTCTATCGTTACCGCGTCGCGCTCAACGAGTGGCGACGCTTCGACAAGCCGGGTAAGTATCGCTTCTACAGCGAGAGCGCGCGGGTCTGGAAGCCGGACGTCTGGCCGAACGCCGACAACGAATTGAGCGTCACCTCGAACCTACTGGAGTTGGAGATCGTACCGGCCACACCCGAATGGCAGGACGAACAACTCCGCCAGGCCATCGCAGTTCTCGAACGCCCCGACGACACAACCGACGAGCACCGACAGCTTCGACGCGAGGCCCTGCGACGGTTGCGGTATCTCGACACCGAATCGGCCACCCGCGACTTGGCACGTCGTCTGTCGGGCCGCGACGAATACGAGGTGTGGGGCAATGAGAACCAATACGCGGAACAACATGACGTCGCGATGGGATTGTTTGAGTCACTCTACAAGTCGGCTGCCGTCGAAGAATTGGAGCGACGTTTGGAGGCCCCCGAATTCACGGTGACCGCCGATTTCGTGACCAGCTTGGCGAGGCTGGCCGCCGACGCTCAATTGCCCATTGATGAAAAGGCGTTCGGCCGCGATGACGAATCGCAAGCGAAGTTGGACCGGCTCAATGAAGAACACGAGACGCTCGAACAAACGCTGTTTCTCAAGTGCTCCGAAGCCGCCTGGTTGGCCGCCGAAAAGAAGCAACCGCTGGCCCGCGCCCGAACGCTGCTCGAATGGCTACCTGAATCAACCCTCGCCTACCGGCGCCACCCGCAACCGCCGTCCGCCGAGCGGTTGGCTCGGGTTGGTGCGGCCGTGCGAGCTGTCTTCGCCCAGCTTCCCGCAGCCGAGCAGTCCCACGTCCTGGGACAGCAATGGAAACGATTGGGCGGGATCGAGTTCCTGCCCGTATTACGCCGATTCATCGTTTCCGCCCCCGAGCGATTGGAACGAGACTATGATCGCGATTCGCTTGTCGACTTGGCGTTCCGACGAATGATCGAACTGGCACCGGAGGAAGGAACGGCACTAATTCAGGCAGAACTCCGCCGTCCAAGGCCCCGTGCAACGATGGACACGTTCAAGCAGTTGCCCGCTCGGCCGATTCCCGAGTTGGACGATTCGTTGGCGACACGCGTCGAAGAAATGGACGTTGGTCTGGACGACGACGAATTGGCCGCAACACTCGCAGCTCGGTTTGGTTCGCCCGCCATTTATGACCGCGTCCGCAAAGTCTACGGCAACCACGGGGGGAATTGGGCTTGCCATTACCAAGCGGCGATGCTCGCCTATCTCCTGCGAAACAATCCCAAGGAAGGGACGCAGTTGGTAAACCAGGCGCTGGATGCCACGGCCCCGAACCAGACACGCTGCTTCCGGAGCGTCGTGACCGACGTCGCCCGCGTTCACATGTCGGCCGAGTTGGAGCGGATCGCCATCGAACGCCTCGATGACAAGGATTCCGAGATCGCTATCGATGCCATCCGGACGCTTCAGGGATACGGCTCTGCTGCCGCCGAACAGGCGTTGTGGCGGCGATTCGAGAAGTGGTACGAGACGTGGAAGGATCGTGTCGGTGAGTTGACGGTCGTTGACAAAGGCTCGCAGGCCAAGGGGCAGGCTGATCTCGAACAATCATTGATCAACGCGCTGTCCCACGCCGCCAACTGGATTACTGACCCGAAAAGACTTGTTCGTCTCCGCTCACTCTGCCTCACCAAGACGGGCCAAGCGATGGTCGATCGGATGCTCGACGATTGGCGCGATCCGGTGGTGATCGACTTCAATCCGGGAACCGATGGTGAGTTCCCCAGTGCTCTACCACCGCGGTCATACGCTCTTCCATTTCCCAACGTTGAGGACACCTGGTGGGTCACGCAGTACCACGTCAAATCGCTGGCCGAACTTAAGAAGCTGCTGGCTCGCTTCCCCGCCGGAACCACATTCGGTTTTCCCACGGGCATTCTGACCGACGCGATGGCCGAGCAGCGGCTGTTCGACGACTTGCAACAGTCTCTCGCGCCGCACGGAATGAAGCTCGTCAAATCTCCGCCCCGCGAGTGACACTGCCGAGTCGGATTGTAGAATCAGTGTCCGAAGCCAGGCGCCGCACTATCTAGGAGTTCCCCTTGCCCGTCGTGATCGAAGCCCCGGTCGATTTCATGCAGGTCGTTGCGCACTTGCGATTGCCGCCGCTTCAGGATCAGCACCTTCAGGACTTGATGGACGCCCACACGAACGGAACGTTGACGCTGGAAGAACGAACGCAGCTTGAATCGCTGTCTCCGCTGCGGGCACAGGCGCTCCATCTGCTGAGAAAGCAGGCGTCGTGAGTTGGCTGCACCTTGCGACCTTCGACTAGCGTATTGCAATTGAAGGAGTATGAGATGACCACACTTCTTCAAGAGGCCTTCGCCGCCGCCGAAAAACTGCCGCCGGACGAGCCGGATTTGTTGGCGTCGCGGCTGCTCGCCGAACTCGCTGACGAGGACAGTTTTGACCAGTCCATCACCCATACTGCCCACAAACTGGTGGGCATGGCGAACGCCGCCTTGGCCGAACATCGCGCCGGACTGACTCGTGAATTCGATGAACAGCACTGAACTCGACTTTCACTCGCGACTTCGGCGAACTGCTCTCTCGGCATCCTCCAACAACTACCGTGCGAAAGGAAATCCGATGATGCCACGAGCTTCCTGTTTGGGCTTGGTCCTCGTTCTCACATCAATCACCTGTGGGCTCGCCGCTGAGCAGCAACTGAACGGTCACACGTTCACGCTGCCGGACGGGTTTGAGATCGAGGTGGCGGCGAAGTCGCCTCTGGTTGAGCGGCCGATCACGGCGGACTTTGATGAACTGGGGCGGCTGTATGTCACAGATTCGTCGGGGTCGAATGCGCCGGTGAAGGACCAGTTGGCGAATCCGACGCATCGCATCGTGCGGTTGGAGGACACCGACGGCGACGGACGCTTCGACAAGAGCGTTGTCTTCGCCGACAAGATGATGTTTCCCGAGGGGACGCTGTGGCACGATGGCTCACTATACGTGGCCGCTCCACCGAGCATCTGGAAGCTGACTGACACCGACGGCGACGGCGTGGCCGATCAGCGGGTCGAATGGTTTGCAGGGAAGACGCTCACCGGTTGTGCCAACGATCTGCACGGGCCGTATCTCGGGCCGGATGGCTTCATTTACTGGTGCAAGGGAGCGTTTGCCGAGCAGACGTATGAGCAACCGGGGAAGAAGCCGCTCGTCACGAAGGCGTCTCACATTTTCCGACGCCGCGCCGATGGAACCGGACCGATCGAGAATGTGATGACGGGCGGGATGGACAACCCGGTCGATGTCGTCTTCAC
>JANMLE010001682.1:0-1422 GCA_031372385.1 Planctomycetota bacterium
TTGAAGCAAGCCGGTTTGAAGTGAGGTCACCCGTGAAATACGCCGTCATGATTGAAAACGGCCCGACCAGCTACGGAGCGACCGTTCCCGACCTGCCGGGATGCGTGGCGGTGGCTGAGTCTCTGGAAGAAGTGGAAACACTAATTCGTGAAGCCATCGACTTCCCTATCGAGGGCCTGCTTCAGGACGGCCTGCCGATTCCCGCGCCGACGACCATCTGCGAATACGTCGAAACGCAAGCCGCCTGTGTACGAGCCACCTGCGGCGTCGTTTGAAGGTCGGGAAAGGAGATTCACCATGAATGCAGTCAGGGCCGTTTGGACCAACGGTCGGATTCTGCCGTCGGAGCCGGTCGACTGGCCGGAGGGAAGCCAATTGCGAGTGGAACCGCTCGCGCCGCCTGGTGAGAAGACTGGCTTGTCGGAGGATGAATGGCGGGACGATCCAGACTCCATCGCGGCCTGGATTGAGGCGGTGAAAAGATCGAGCCTCTGGTTTGGGCGGAGGGTGAGGAAGAAGAACTGGAACGCTGGCGAGAGAAATGCGGCCAATTCACCATCGAAGCGGTTCGCCGACAGATGGACGTCATGCCCGAAGGTGACACGCCATGAAACGTCACGACCTGTTGGACACGGGCATCGCTCAAGACGACCAAGCCAGGCGCGGTGGCGTTCGCGAGCGGGCGATCGCGCAGCGTCAGGCCGGACATCGGATTGGGATCTGTGTCCCGGTCTTGGGAGAACTTTGGAGCGGCGTCGAATGCAGTTCGAGCCGTGAGCGCAACTTGGCGGCGCTTCGGCAGGCGCTGGCAACCCTCATCATTTGGCCCGACACGAATGACGCCGCCGAAGAGTTTGGGCGCGTCTTTGCCGAATTGAAGCGAGCTGGCCGTCCCATGCAACAAATCGACATCCAGATCGGAGCCATTGCCCGGACCCTGCCCAACGGTATCATCGTCTCGAAGGATTCGGACCTGTCGGCGATCAGGAATGTGACCGTCGAAAATTGGGCGAGTTGAGAGTCGCCCCCGAGTCGAACCAACCGGTCGGGTGGCACGCCCAGAGTTTTCTGTTTGGACCGGGGACATGGGTAACGGGTGTTCGGGGACATGGGTAACGGGTTGATGGGTGGGATCATAGCTCGGGGGACAGCCTTGTGAGTGTAGCGAACAAGGCTGTCCCCCGTGGTGTTTGTTTTCAGGCCTCGCGGGGAGGTCTTGGGATGGGGGCCAGTCGGAGGAGTTGGGCCGGGCCTTCGCCTGCGTCGCAGAGGTTGAACTGGCCCACGCAGTGTTCTCCGAAGTACACGCGATAGTGGTCGGCCTGAGTGGTGGGGCTCACGCCGACGTACTCGCCCACGAACGCTTTGCCGATGCGTATCGTGCGTTTTGCGAACGCGATCCGACCGTTGCCTTGTTGCACC
>JANMLE010001739.1:0-7236 GCA_031372385.1 Planctomycetota bacterium
TGCCGGTGAAGAACCTTGTCAGTCACGTGCAGGAGCGATTGAAAGCCTGACCCGGAAGATGGCCACTCTTGGCCGTCCGTCTTGGTTGCTCAACACGATTGAAAGCCCACCCTCCGGACGCGCAGGCGCGATGGCCCTCCAGCGAGCGACGGCATTCGAGCCAGACCATACTGAAGTCAACGCAGGCGTCGATGACGACAAGGCTCGGCCTGTGACGCGGGTGGGCGCGCGTTGCGGCGGTTCAGAGAATGGATCTCGCGTCGTCACCGCCCGGACACCGACAAGTCAGGCTGTAAAATGGACGCACAAAATTCGGGGCGGCGGAAGTGAGCCCACTACTCGGGCTGACGCCCGCGCACGCTCTCCCAGTGTCGCCGAATGATCTCAGCAGCCTGCTCCTTGACGGTCTTGAAGGACTGACGCATGGTCGGGACGGTTCGGCCTTCGGGTGGCTGGGTCGCAGCACTCGTTGACGGCGTCGGTGCGGTCGTGGACGGTGCCACGGGTTGGCGTCCCTTGATCACCGTCGTGTCGGGCGCAGACGACGATTCCGTTTGACCCTCGTCGGTCAACCAGGTTGAGATATCGTCGTCCGAAAGGCCGTCATTGGCGTCGCCCTTGTCCTTGGGCTGCGTCGGCCGCGGTCGCGGCATCTGAAACAGCGCTGCCCCCACACGCAACACATCACCCGGCTTCATCAGGTACGGCTCGGTGATGGCCACGTCATTGACGTACGTTCCGTTCTGACTCTCCAAGTCCCGCACCCAGACACCACCATTCGGCGATCCCCTCAACGAGCAGTGCTTTCGGCTGATCAGGCTGGAGGCGATTCGCATGTGACAATCCTCGTCCCGTCCGACGATGACTTCGCGATCCGGAAGTACCAGCTTCTGACCTTTCAGCTTGCCGGAAAAAATAATCAATTCCGCCATCTCTAAACCACCTTGATGACACAAATTCGAAACCCGCGGATTGACTCAAATCACGTTGACGCCGAATACGACTTTGATCGACTCTACGCACGGGGAACGGCGACAGGCTCACCGCACTGCGGGCAAGTCAGGTTCTTTCCACGGTGAGTGGAACTGACCTTGAACTTCTTGCCGCAGGAGCAGACGAACCGAATCCGCATCGGATCAGCAGAGGCATTCTCCCGATGCGTTCGCTGCCAGACGGCATTGGCGACCTCACGCATCCTGGCGATCAAGTCGTCCGGGTGGTACGGCTTGGTGACATAACCATCGGCACCAACCTTCTGCGCCAGTTCACGGGACTCGGGCAGATCAATGGCCGTAACGATGAGAACCGGCACAGCGTCATCCGTGTGCTTCAAACGCTCGCAGATTTCGAAGCCACTTTCACCCGGAAGCATCAAGTCCAGGATCACGAAGTCCGGTTTCTGCATCACAAATGTTGCCTGTGCCTGACCTCCGTCCCGAGCGATTCGAACCTTATATCCCTGCCGTTCCAAGATCCGTTTCAACACGTCCGCCGTATCCGCATCGTCCTCCACCACCAACACGAGATTGATGGGGACTTCGACGGTTGCCTGACTTGCCCAACGTTCAGTATCCATGACGAAAGTTCCGTCGGCTTCCCAACAAGCGCCTGTCGTGCTGTTTTGGAATGAGGTGATTGGGTCGATCTGAAATCGTTTCCGGCCCATGTTGGATACCGACTTTCTAATCACAACGCAATCAATTTCAGCCATTGACCAGCCAAGTTCTTTTGACTACGCCCCAACACCCCCTTCGAGTCTCGCCTCGCTTGGCACTGCCGGAGCCACTACGTCTTGCATCATTCGGCGGAACAGACAAAGATCGCAACCGCTCCGAGTTTCATCTCTTCAATTGCGGTTCGGCAGCGTTCGAACCGCGTCCAAAATCCCGTGACCAAATCGAGTCAAACAACATCACGGCCCCTTCAAAACCGGCGTCTCGGATACCCAACGCGGGGTTTTGCCGAGAAAACAAGCGAAAAACATCATTAGGATCATTGACATTCGCGTTGGCCGCCACTTTACTGACGCCCCACTGGGGATGGGTATTGCCCCCGGAAACAGGGAAGTTTGTTTCGGAATGGAATTCGACTGAACGGATTAACGCACCAAAGGAGTTCAAGATGACGGATGTCAAGAAGCCAAAATCAAAGACCGAAGTCCTCAACGTACTGGCCGAGACCACCGGCCTCAGCAGGAAGGACATCGCCAATGTCTTCGTCCAGTTGAGCGACCTGATCGGGAAGGAAATCGGCAAGAAGGGGCCCGGCATGTTCAGCGTGCCCGGCTTGATGAAGATCACCGTGGTGCGCAAGCCCGCCACCAAGGCCATGACCAAGGCGAATCCGTTCAAGCCCGGCGAGATGATGCTTCAGAAGGCCAAGCCCGCCCGCAACGTTGTCAAGATTCGGGCCTTGAAGGCGCTCAAGGATCTCGCCTGATTCGACAAGTTGGCCAACCCCGAATCTCTGGATTTCCGGGCTGACGGACTCTCCGTCGCCAGGAAGTTTTTCTTCTGACTCGTTCGTTGCGTTCGTCGGTTGGAAGACAGTGTCGTTCCGGGCCACTTGACCGTAACTGTTGTAATCTCTACAATCTCTGCCACGGACCGTCGGACGTGGCGGTGCGATAACATTCGTGAATGGGTTTCGGCTGCTGGTGTAGACCGTTTACGGCTACCAGTTCGCTGGCAGGGAATGTAGAAGCTGCAATGAGGTAGTGAGCATCGGGAGTCTCCAGAGATGTTGGTACTGTCGCGGAAAAAGAACGAGAGCATCGTGATAAACGATTCAATCGTGATCACCGTTGTAGAGATTCGGGGCGACAAGGTTCGCTTGGGAATCGAAGCACCGCGCGAAGTCCCCATCCATCGGAGTGAGGTGCATGCTGCCATTGTCGCGCAGGGAAATGTCCCCGCCGCCGCCGAACAGACGTGTTCCTCTCCCGAGATCTGAACCCGGTCGGGCGTTGTTTGACGGGGTTCATTGAGATCGCAGGTTGTTGCCTGACAAGGCGTCCAAACTTCTGCGGCACGTTTTCGAATTTTGATGTGTCTTGGGATAGAGTTTCTTGAGCCGAGCGGTCGATTTCTCGGTACGCAACCTTCGCGGCCCCATCGTCTAGAGGCCTAGGACATCGGATTTTCAGTCCGAGTACTGGGGTTCGAATCCCCATGGGGTCAGTTGTCAGCCCACGCTCCACCGGAGCGTGGGCTGATTCATTTTCAAGAGAATCGAACCGAACTCCAATCGTTCTCGTCCGAGAAGATCCGCAGTCGCAGGATGCCGACGTCGGCGATGCGGGCGAATCACTCCGACAGATTGATCGCATCGATCATTTGCCGCAGCCGACCAGTTTCGCGCCGGTTGAAATGCAGCTTCAACCGAGGATGCGTCGTCAATTGCTCCTCGTCCTCTTCGTAAGGATGGGCGACTGTTCGCTCGATTGATCCACTGAGCAAGAGATCCGCAAACGCGGCGTTTAATCGTGCCAGGAACTCGTCACCCACCGGGCGACGCAGCCGCAGGATCAGATCCTCACGAATGTACCGCATGCTGTCATAGACCGAGTAAAACTGCAGGATCTCGTTCTGAGCAGCCGCCACGTTGTCAACGATCTTCAGCAGAGACAAATCGCTTGCGCTGATCAGATTCCTCGACTGCAACTGTTCTTCCACAAATCTCAGCCACGAAGTCCAGTAGGTGCCGCCGGGGGCATCCAAGCAAACGATCGGGATCAAGTCACGCTTTCCGGTCTGAACCAGCGTCAACACCTCGAACAACTCGTCCTGGGTACCGAAGCCTCCGGGGAACAGCACCACGGCGTTCACCTCCTTCACGAACATCAGCTTCCTGGTGAAGAAGTATCGAAAGGTGACAAGCTTCTCATCCTTGTCGATGATGTGATTCGCTCCCTGTTCAAACGGAAGCATGATGTTCACGCCCATGGACATCGCCTTGCCCGCACCGACATGCGCCCCCTCCATAATGCCACCGCCGGCTCCGGTGACGACCATCCATCCTTCCGCAGCCATGCGGCGACCGAGTTCCACCGACGCCTGATAATCGGGATGGTCCGACCGGGTTCGTGCCGACCCAAACACCGAAACCTTGCGGATGCGTCGAAAGGGGGTGAAGACCTTGAATGCGTAGCGCAATTCCCTGAGAGAACGGCTGAGGATTTTCAGGTCGCCCTGCGTCGCATGATCCCGCTCGAGCTTGTCGGCGGTTTCCTTGATCTCTGCGATCAGCAATGCCCGGCGTTCGGCTTCGAAATCACCACTCCAGGACGAAGTCGAAGTCAGCATGCCATTGCCCCTTCTTTGCCGCACGTGGCGTGGTGAGCCGACCACACTCTCAATTCAACCGTCCACAGCCTCCACAGCCTCGGACTTGGTGGCGTAGATCGCCCACAGGGTGTCGAGCGCGGTCAGCTTCAACAGTTCACGCGCCATCTTGCTCGGCCCGCACAGGACCAGTTCACCGCCACGACTCTTGACCGCGGTGTGACAACGCAGCAGCAATGCCAGAAATGCCGATCCGAAGTACTGAACCTCGCTGAGATCAAACACGGCCATCGGTGACGTCTGGATCTTCAGCGGAGCCATGACAATTTCAGCAGCCTGCTCGATCACATCCCAAGGCATCTGCTCGACGTTGGCGGCAGGAGTAATCACGACGGTATTGCCGTGCCACTCGAGACGGAAGTCATCACTGGCGGCGGTCATAATGAGTTCCATCTCTTGCTTGATGCGGAATCCTCCCCGAAAGGGAGGGGCCATCCGTTCATTTGGCCCTTGAACTTATCGCCAATCCATCTCTTGTGGGCAAGTCCGGAACAAAACAAGCCCGGCCAATCGGCCGGGCTTGAAGCATCCCAACTGCAACGCTCGCTTCACCAACAGCCGCAGCGGGCTCCATAGGGTGAGTAGGTGTTGTACGTCGAGTAGACGGGATAGGAATTACTGGCGAACCCGCCCCCGTACCCCGAGTATCCCCCGAATCCTCCTCCGTACCCTGATGAATACGAGGTCTGGTAACCGTACGCCGGGGACGCTGCGATGTAGCCGGTCGTGTACACCGGATTCGAGTAGACGATCGGGCGATACGCCGCATTGCCGCCGTAAAAACCGGTCGAGTAATACGGCGAGGCAACGGAGTAATTCGAATAGTACGGCGACGCGTACCCATACGATCCGTAATACCTCGGAGCGTAATAGGCACTCGAAGCACGGTAGAAGGGTCGGTTGGCACCGAAGTAAATGGACGGTCGCCCATAGTAGTACGAGCCCCTGTAGCCGCCCCATCCGCCGTTGCCCCAGCCCCCGAAATGGCGGTAATGCCATCCGGCCGTGGTCGGCCCAATCGCCTGCACAAGTCCCGGCTGCCCGAGCAGCGGGCTGGCGTCCGCCTTACCGCTGGCGAGCCCCATTGCCAACAGGCATGCAATCGGAATGCTCCATCGAATCCGTCGATTGACGTTCATCATCAACCCTCCTCGAAGTTCACGTTGGGAACCACGGCAATGTTCTTGCCGGAACAATTGGCATCCTGCCAGTGATCATCCTAGCGCTGTCGATTCCCATCGGTCAAGCAGTCAACTTCCTGACGATCGCATCAGCATTGCGCAATCCCCGCATCGCGCGGATCTTAGCGGTGGAGTCGCGGCCCGCATTCCGGCATCGCACCGCCGCCAAAGTGTGCCGCGGTTCGCTTTGACTTGGGGATGCCGTTGCCTACAATCCACTCCCCTTGGCGCACGGATGCGGTTTTGAACATGGCTGACGTTCGCCGGAGCGATTGCATGACCCCGCGAATTTTGACCGCTCTCCCCGTGTACAACGAAGAGCGGCATCTGCAAGAGGTCTTGAAAGAGGTCAAGAAATACTCGCACGAGATCTTGGTCGTTGATGACGGTTCCTCGGATCGCACTCCCGAGTTGATGGCACAGGACCGGAGCCTGTTTCGGATACGGCACGATCACAACCAGGGCTACGGTGCGGCGCTCCGCACCGCATTCCAGTACGCACTCGATGGACAGTACGATGTCCTGGTCACCATCGACTGCGACGGACAGCATGAACCCCGGTTGATCCCCGAATTGGCCGCCGCGATTTATGCCCAGCAGGATCATCCCGCCGACATTGTTTCCGGCAGTCGGTATCTGGTGCCATTTCCCGGTGACAGCCAGCCGCCGGCAGATCGACGCCGCATCAATGTGCTGATCACCCAACTGCTCAATGAGCGGTTCGGACTGAATCTCACGGATTCCTTCTGTGGATTCAAAGCCTATCGCGTTGACTCGCTGGCGCGACTGCGCATCACCGAGTTGGGGTATGCGATGCCGCTGCAGTTGTGGGTTCAGGCCGCTGCGCTCAAGTTGAACATTGTGGAATTCCCCGTCCCGCTGATCTATCTGGAAGAGGAGCGTTCCTTCGGCGGGGCTCTCGACCAGGCCGAGCGGCGGTTGGCCTACTACCGCGAAGTGATTGATCGAGAAGTCGCGTCGCTGCATCTTCCCGGTGGAGCGACGACCGCCGAACGCAGAGAGTGCCGTCCCGACAGTGCGACGGCCCTTCAGTCGGCGTCCTGCGAATCGTCAACGCCGTGAGCTCGCCCGGCGATGAATCTCGACCGATGAATCCAGCCACGCCGCCTCGTCGTTCGTCCGCCGATGATGGTGTGACGGCACCCGTGTTCGTGGTCCCCCGCCAGAACAAATCGGTGCTCCGCATTCCACATCAGAGCGAGCAGGCTGCGATCGTGGTCGGGAACTCGCGGCGGCTGGGCGAGACTGGAATCGATCTGCACGGCGTGTCCCTTCAAACGCTTCGCGAGCAGACACAGGCCGCCGTGATCGCAGAGGCCGCGGCCTATACCAGTTCGATTGCGGGCGGCAATGTCGCAGTGGAAAAGCAGACGCCGCTCATCGTCACCGGGCATCAGCCGGAATTGTTTCACGCAGGCGTCTGGGCGAAGAACTTCGCCGCAGCGGGGCTGGCGGAACGGGTGCGGGGCCTGGCGTTGAATTTGATCGTGGACAATGACACCGTCGCGAGCACTCGGATTAGGGTGCCCGCCGGCACGCACCATGCGCCCGCAATCGAATGGATTCCATTCGACGCAACGCAACCCGAGCAACCGTGGGAAGAGGCGACCATCTCGGACGTGGCGTGCTTTCAAGAATTCGGCGAGCGCATTCGATCGACAATTCGCCAGTGTTGGAACTATGAACCGTTG
>JANMLE010001474.1:0-1825 GCA_031372385.1 Planctomycetota bacterium
TGGCCAACAAGTTCCAGCACGAACTGCACGACGACTACCTCTCGATCATGACGAAGGCTCTCGCCGACCGGCTGGCCGAAGCGTTCGCCGAATACCTGCACCGACAAGCCCGCCTCGACTGGGGCTACGGCCGCGAGGAACATCTATCGAGCGAAGACCTGATCGAAGAAAAGTACCGCGGCATCCGCCCGGCCCACGGCTACCCCGCCTGCCCGGACCACACCGAAAAAACGAAGCTCTTCCAACTCCTCGATGCCACCAATCAAACGGGCATCGTCCTGACCGAGAGCTTCGCGATGCACCCCGCCGCCAGCGTCAGCGGCCTCTACTTCGCCCACCCCGAGTCGAGATACTTCACCGTCGACAAACTCACCCGCGACCAGGTCGAAGACTACGCGCGGCGCAAGCAAATGCCGCTCGCCGAAGTGGAGAGGTGGCTCTCGCCGAACCTCGGGTATGACACGTGACCGCCAAGTCTACATTGACTCTGATCGCTCTCCCCTCTGAGAATCGCCAACAAGAGGCACTGTGATGAATGACCCGTTTCCACCCGATGTCAGCCAGCGAGTGAGACTCCAAATTGAGCAGGGTCTGTTCCAGACGGAAGACGATGTGTTGCGCGCCGCCATGACGGCTCTGGAGCGTGAGCAAAACGATCTCGCGGCCATCGAAGCCGGGATCAAGGACATGGAGGCTGGCCGCTACCATCCATTCACACAAATCGACGCCGAGTTTCGGCGGAAGCACAACATTCCACTTTCAGTAGCTCCAAGTTCACGCCGTAGCTGAACTCGCAAGAGTTCAGTGGGATGCGAAAACGGGCTGAATTCTTGCGAATTCAGCTACGGTGAACCGCGAACTTGGAAGTACCGACTCCTGCATGAAAGGAGACTGCCATGAACCGTTTGATCGTGCCGAACGCGGGCCTTGCGCTGCCTGCGGAGGCATTCGACAAGTATCGGGGCCAGTGGATCGCGCTGAGCCCGGATGCCAGCCGGATTCTCGCCAGTGATGACGATTTGGGACGGCTGGAAGACAAGCTCATCGCGGCGGGCGAAAGCCCCGATCAGGTGCTCTTCGATCGCGTTGAGGAGACGGACATTTCGCTGGGGGGCGGCGAGTTGTGATCCTTCAGTTCCCCTACCAGCCCGTCCCCCTGCTTGGCCCGCCGCCAGCGTCCGCGCCGTTCGCCGCAGCGCAGGAGCGTCCCTTCCTCCCCGTGATTCTGCGCAGCGCGACGGGACATTCACGACACTCCCATCGGGCACTTCTGGACCCTGGTTCGGACGACACGATTTTTCCGCTCGTGATGGCCTCGCGCATGGGCATCACATTGCAACCCGACTCAGGACACCGCCTTCGCTGGGGCGGGCAGCCGTATCCCCTGCGATTCGGCGACGTGCAACTGGAAATCTCCGACGGCACCAGCACCGCGAGATGGCCTGCCGTCATCGGGTTCTCGGATGCTCCCCTCGCCTACCGGCTCCTGGGAATGCGTGGATGCCTCCAGTTCTTTGACGCGACGTTTCGCGGTGCGGACCGTATCGTGGAACTCACCATCAACCGAACCTACCCCGGCATCATCTCTTGATGGACGGACGGACGAGGCGTCCATCCTACGCAAGGCAACTCCGTCCAACGCTCCTGTGAACCCGACTGCCCACCAACCGTCCGCTGAAAGCCACCCCCATGACGCACGATGCCCCGCCGCCGAGAATGCTCAGCGCCCCGTTGAAATTGACGGCGATGACGCTGCGCGGCCTCGGCCCGTACCTCCACGGCGCACGGCTGGAGATCAAGCCGCTGACAATCCTCTGCGGCGAGA
>JANMLE010001770.1:0-4896 GCA_031372385.1 Planctomycetota bacterium
GCGTCGTCTCAGGCGTGCAACAAGAGTGGCGGCGGATCATCTGGCGGCTCGGCCTCGGGTTCGATGGCCGGTGGTGGTGGAGGCGCGGCTGGGATGGCCCAGGCGATGATGACCTCCCAGATGAACCAGATGCAGATGCAGCCGACATCGAACCAGTTCATGGCGAGCATGCAGGCCCGGCACAATCAGATGGTGCAACAGGCTCACCAGCGGCAGTACCTGCAATTGGCGGCGATGCGCCAAGCCAGCCAGAACAAGAAGGCCGCGACCGACCGGACGATGAATGTCAGCTACAAGTCCAAGGCCAAACCCGGCAAGCCGGGCAAGACCGGTGGTCCGTCGGTGTAGGACCGGCGACACGGATCGCCTGGACTTCATCGGTGCTCATCTTTCTGCCTCTCTCTTTCTGTCTCCCTGCCATGCCGGTCCAGGAAGAGGGAGACAGAAAGAGAGAGGCAGAAAGATGACACGTTTAGCCCCAACGCCATCGGCGTGGGAGCGATCAACGCGGTGCCCACATTCGCGCCCACGCCGATGGCGTTGGGGCTAAACGTAAGATCTCTCATTCATGACCGCGCGAGGTACCTTCGCCGCTTACTCTGCATCTGTGAGTTCGAGCCGATTCACAACGATGCGACCAAGAAAAGCAGGCGACGGGGGGGGCGAGTTCGGTATCTTGTGGCGGCGACGAATCTGGTCGGGGAGCGACATATCTGGGCAGGGGCTTGCCGATGGCCGAGGCGGATCCAGGCATCACGTTTCTGTGTGGTTTCTGCGAGCATGTGATCAAGGCTCCGGCAGCGGCCGAAGGGCGGGCCGGCCGCTGTCCACGTTGTCAGCGCGTGGTGTCCGTCCCGCTGTTGAGCGACACGGCTTGCGCGGCGTTCCAGTTCGTCGACCCCGATTTCACGCCGCCCGCCAAGTTGCGCGGACTGTTTCATGGCGTGGCCGTGTCGCTGATGCTGCACACAATTGTTCTGTCGCTGCTCGGCCTGGTGTTGTTCCAGTCGAAGGAGCTTGGCCGCTCGATCCTGGTGACACTGTTCTTCGACACCGAAGGGTCCAGGTTCGAGATCGACGCCATGCCGATCGAGATGCCGGCCCCCAGACCGGCGGCGGTCGAGGGTGATGCGACGCTGACCGGCGATTTGCAATCGCACATTGGTAGCCCCGGCGACAAACGCATCCCGGACCCGCCCACCATCGTGAACATGATAACGTGCAGCCTAGGATCATCAGCGAACTCCGGATCGATCGATCCCTTGGCGCGGTTTTCGCCGACGGTCGTGGATCGCCTGGCCCGTCAACCCGCCGCCCAACGCGGCGACTACGAAGTCGCGCTCTTCTGGGATGGACCGAGCGATCTGGATCTCCACGTCCGCTACGAGTCGAACAAGGGGAACGTGTCGCGGGACATCAATTACCTCCAGAAGGGGTCGCCCCTAAAGGGGTTTCTGGACGTGGACCAAAACTGCCAAGTCCCGTACGTCACCGACCCGATCGAGCACATCCGCTGGAACACACCAAGCCCGCCACCGGGGACATACACGATCCGCGTCCACGGCTACAAGCTGCGACTGCGCGACGGCAATCCGGCGGTACTCGCGGCACCGACCGACGGCAAGCAGCCGTACACCAGCCCGCCAACGCCGGTGCCGTTCACCGTGGAAATCAAGACGCCCGAGGGAGTCCGAAGCGTGACCGGAGCGGTCGGTCAGGGTCGGTTCACAGAAGTTCACGTCCTGCAAATCGAAGGGATGGGCTCACCCGATCCGGTGGAGGACTTCAGCCAGAAGCCCGCCGAGTCCGCGGCCGATCTGCAGTTGGCGGCCGCCAGAAAGAAGCTCGAAAAGAGCGACCAGACATCGCAACGGACCGGCAAGGGAATCTTGAAGAGCCTCATCCGCAAGTTCCCCAATTCCTCGGCCGCCACTGAGGCCCGCTCGCTGTTGCAGCAACTGGAGTGACGGACCTGAACCAATTCAAGGCAACCACGGAAAACCCGGAAGCTCACGGAAGGAAGAAGCAAAGAGTTGTGAAGAGGCGTCACCATCGGGACTGATCGCCGAGCAGAATGCGTTTCGTTCGAGCAACTTCTCTTCACGCATTTCCTTCCGTGAACTTCCGTGTTTTCCGTGGTGAATCGTCTTGGTGGAATCTCGCCAGCGATCGATGACGAAGTGGCCGGATGGCATTCCCCGGACCAACGACTGTTGCCGACTGGTGTTTGATCTGCGCCTCTGAATGCGACCCGAGTGCTTCACACAATCGGGATCGGCACTCCCAGATCGTTCGCGCGTTCGAGCAGTTGGTTCCAGGTTCCGCGGTCGAGCGGCACGCCCTCGATGAGGCGTGTTTCGCGGAGTTGCCGACTGCGGTCGTTTGGCAATCGGATGGCGGTGAGGGGCACGATCGGCTTTGTCGCGCGGACGTGATCGGACAGGCCCTGGCTCTGCGTCACGAAGTGGGTCAGGCCGCTGAACCGGGCCGGGTCGAAGGCGATCAGCAGGACGTTGTTGCAGTCGACTTCACCCGCCGGCGCCGGGGGACAACACCCGCCGCTCAGCCCGCCGACGAGGATGTCCAGCAGCAGACCGAGGCCGAATCCCTTGTAGCCGCCCATCGGAAGAATCGTTCCCGGCGGATCGGCAAAGCGGGTCGACGGATCGTTCGTCGGTTGACCGTCCGCATCCAGCAGCCAGCCGTCGGGACACGCGCGGCCGGCGATCTGTGCGACGCGGATCTTGCCGTTGGCCACGACGCTGGTCGAAATGTCGAGCACCAGCGGTTCATGTTCCGTGGGGACACCGAGCGCGACGGGGTTCGTGCTGATGCGGGGTTCGAGGCCGCCGGGTGGCGCGACACTCGTCAGCACACCGTTGTCATTGACCGACATCAGTCCCGCCAGGTTTCGTTGCGCGAGACGTTCGACCCATTCGCCCAACCGTCCGACATGCCCGCAGCGCCGGATCGTCCCGCACGCCAGTCCCTGTTCGCGCGCCATCGGTTCCAGCAGGTCGATCAACCGCCGCATCTGCACCTGCCCGAACCCGAGTTGAGCGTCGCACACCATCAGCGACGCCGTGCGACTCAGCAGTCGCAGTTCCACCCCGGTCCGCAACGCGCCGCTGCCGAGGAACCCGAGATACTCGGCCACGCGCACCACCCCGTGCGATTCATGCCCACACAAGTTGGACTCGACCAAACTCGCCGCGACCACATCAGCGTCAGCGGCGGAAACCTTCGCGGCGCGGAACAGGTTCGACGCGAACGCACGGAGCGCGTCGGCGGGGATGGTCACAGGATCGGTCGCTGACATGGAGGGCCTTGTCTCTGGAGGCTGGAGCACCGCAGATTCGGAGCAGGAAAGGTATGCTGTCGTGCCGGCCACTCGCAACTAACCCAAAGCGTCAGCGAGGGAGTTGCAGCAGGCGATGCAATTCACAATGCAAGATTAAGAGCCACAGCCAGAAGCCGTAGTTTTAACGCCAAATGAATTGACGATACTCTGCTCACAAGTGATTTCGACGAGTTGAAGAATGGAACAAATATGACGCCGGCTCGTGTTGGGATTTCCACGATCAGCACGATCATGGCCGTTATTGGCATGTCGCCGATTGGGTGCCAGTCAGCGGCAGATGGAGATGTCCACTTCAACAGACACAAGACAATCAACAATCAGGTAATTGTCGTAGAGGCTGTCCGCAGGTTGCGCAACTCGGGGTGGATCATGGACGAGGGTCAGTCCTGGCAATCCATTGTCACTGCTGCCCTTCTACTTTTGCCCCCGGAAGGATTTGAAAAACGGGAAGTGTACAAGGATGGATGGGGGCGCGACATGATTGTCGCGCGACGAGACAAGAACCTGGTTGTTCGGTCGCTTGGATTCAACGGCCGCGACGAGGGAGGGCGCGGTGATGATATCGAAGCCGTGCTCCCATAATCCTCCGCCGAACGTCGTCGTAATCCTCTTTCAACCCGTAACGGGGTATTTCATGAGGTCTGCAATTGTCTACTTCGCCGTGCATTGACTTAGGAACGTCTGCATCGACAGCGTGGGTGGCAGGGCTTCCGCGGGTGATGGGAAGACCACTTTGGGATTCGAAAACATCACCGGGAAAGGGTTCTCCCGCGAGTCGAGTTGAGCGGGCGGAAGGCCGAGGCTGCCGAGAGGTGGATCAGGAATGGGATCGGGAGTCGGGTCCGGAGTTGGTTCGTAAACATCCCGCCAAACCGGAGCCCGTCGAATGAAATATGGATCGCCGGGAATGGTCTGCGAGCCCGACTCGTAATCACGTTCCAGAAACTGCGAGGGGAGGCGTTCCTCCGGCGGTGCCCGGAGTGCGAAATCCATCGACAGGCTCGCCTGGAGAAAATCCGGCTGCCGGCCGCAGGTCACAAAATAGCCGACCCCGAGATTCAACCGGGTCGAGGAGTTCAACCAATACGAGACACCCGCTTCCGGCACAATCGCCGCCATGCCGGTGGGAAAGTAGCCCCAGCGGGCGTTGCGCAGCGGTTGTCCGTTGTTGTCGTAGGAGTTTCTGCCGCGACTCCATGTGTGCCGCTCAAACCCGCTCAGTTCGAGCACCCCCGCCAGTCCGACATAGGGCGACAACCGGGTCGGCGTGTGCAGTCTCACGCCGCATTCCCCGCCACCCATCGGCTTGCCGTCGGCCACCATGCCGATGGCTCCCATCCGCACGGTGGTGCATGAATTGGGCATCTTGAAGATGCCAACGTCCGCCGCCCCGACGGACCAGTTGTTCAACGCGCCACCACCGCCGATGTAGACGCCGCCGACGTCCTCTTGAAACCGCGCGTCGGTCATTTCCCGGCGTCGCTGTGATCGCCTGATCAGCGGATCATCGCTGTAGGGTTCGCCGTACTGCCGGG
>JANMLE010001829.1:0-7307 GCA_031372385.1 Planctomycetota bacterium
ACTACTGTAGTCCCGTCGCTCCGCCGACGGGACGGCTTGATTCGGCACCCATCAACAACGCGACAGCGCGCCGCTGAGGCGACTTGGTCTTGACCGTTTCCGCAGACTCCCGCTAAACCCCTGCCGGCATGGATACCGAGCGTGGGATGGTCTGATCGCGGAGACGGAACGATGGCGATTGTCAGTGAAGCGCCGAGTCGGAACAGGTCGCGGACTTTGGTTACTCCGGAGCGAACCGAACCGCACGCCCCGAAGCCGGTGGAAATGGCGATGCCCGGCGTGCATTCCGGCGCGCACCGGCTGCTGTCGCAACTGCCGCGCGGGACGCTCGCGGATCTCGGGGCGGGGCAGGGGGCGTTGAGTCTCTGGGCCAGCGATGCGGGCTTTCAAACCACGGCCGTCGATTTCAACAGGGGCAACTTCGTCGCTGATGCGATCAATTTCGTTCAGGCCGATCTGAACCGGCCGCTCCCCATCGCCGATGAGTCGTTCGACGTTGTCGCGGCGCTCGAGGTCATCGAGCATCTGGAAAACAGCTACGCACTGCTGCGCGAGATCACGCGAATTCTGAAACCGGGCGGCTACGCGGTGGTGTCGACGCCGAACGAATCGAATCTCGCCGCACGGCTGTCGTATCTGGCGAGTGGTTTCTATTCCGACGCCGCGTACGTGATGCGCGTGCCGGGGCCGGGTGATTTCTACAATCCCCACGTGAACTGCCTGCCACTGCCGACGCTGGAGTACGCCTGGCGTCGGGCCGGGTTGACGATGGAGAGGTTCGAAGTCAGCCGCTATCGACCGCTCGCCTGCCTGCTGTGGCCGTTCCTCGCGCCGCTGCAATGGCTGAAGCTGGCCTCGCGCCATCACAAGCAGAAGCACGCCGACGCGGCGACCGAACAAGCGGTCTACCGGCTGATGAACGACCCGCGCGTGCTGACCGGCCGCATCCTGGTGTTTCTGCTGCGCAAGCCGGCTCCGTGAGCTGTGAGTTGTAGGGTGCGTGCAGTCTTCGGAACGCACCGGTGTGAGACTGTCGCCGCCAATGTCGGTGCGTTCCGAAGACTGCATGCACCCTACCCGCTCATTGTCCAGCCGCCGCGATCAGCGCCGCACCGAATGCCGCCTCTTCGCGGTGTGACGTGAACAGCATCGGCAGGCCGAACGACTGCGCGACGATCCCGGCCAGCAGCGGGTTTTCACGCAGGCCGTTGCCTGCGGCGACGAGATGAGTTTGTGATCGTCCGGTGATCCGTTCAATCGCCGCGTCGCCGTCGCGCAGCGAGCGTGCCATTCCTTCCAAGACCGCGCGGGCCAGATGCCGCGCGGTGAAGTTTTGCGGCGACAACCCCGTCATTGAGCCGCGTACGGTTGGATCGAGCCGCGTGCCGGCGAACAGCGGTTCGCAGCGCAGGCCATCGGCGCCCGGGGGGACCGACGCCGCCAGTTGATTCAGCGTCTCGTATAGCGGGGCCGAGTCGTGCTGAAACATTGACCGACCGACGTCGCGGAAGAACTGCTCCAGCACCTGGTACGACCAACCTCCCGCCAGCCCCACGTTCGACAGCAGGTTGCCTCCGCCGGGATACGGACGCAGTTCGATCGGCGGTGCGAAGTCGAGTCCTTCCGTGTAGACCGCCACTTG
The DNA here is from genome assembly GCA_031372385.1 of Planctomycetota bacterium. Lineage (GTDB taxonomy): Bacteria > Planctomycetota > Planctomycetia > Planctomycetales > Planctomycetaceae > Schlesneria. Next base: position 1,643 of record JANMLE010001829.1, read on the forward strand.
GGCTCCCGTCCCGACGTTGACCAGCACGCTGTTGTCGCGGTCGGTCACGCTCCCGACGAAGCTCGCCTGGTGATCGCCGATCGGCGCGAAGACCGGAATGCCCGCCGGCAATCCGGTGGCCTGAGCCATGCCATCCGTCAGTGAACCGATTCGTTGGTTGGCTTCACACACCTCGGGAAACAGCGCGCGCGACAGGCCCAGCGCGGCGATCGATTCCGAGTCCCACTGCCGTGTCCTGACGTTGAAGACGCCGCTGCTTCCCGCGCACGACGGCTCGGTGACCGCGGGCTTGTTCGTCAGCACGGTGCCGAAATGATCCATGATGAACAGAGCGCGAGCGTTCGCAGGCAGCAGGTCATGAGCCTTCAGCCAGAACAACGTGCCGGCCATGAAGCCCGGCTGCAACCGGCAGCCGGTCCGCCGCCAGACGTCGTCCCCCAGCAGAGACCGCGTCTCGTCCAGCCACGTTCGTTGACCGCCGGGCATCGCATCGAGCGCGCGGCGGTCCTGCCAGTTGATCAGCGGGGAAATTGGTTCGCCGTGCGGTCCCACCAGGACCACGCCATGCTGCTGCCCGGTGATTCCGATCCCTGTGATGTCATGGACACGCTCGCCCAGTAGACCGGCCACGACCTTCAAGCAGGCGATCCCGTGCGACACGATTTGGTCGGCATCCCATTCTGAGCGACCGCGGCTTCGATCGGCATCGCGGGTGACATTCGCCTCGTTGGCCACCGTGCCCACTGCCAGGACTTCACGGGAAGCGGCGTCCAGCGCGAGGCTGGTGATCTTCGTGGTTCCGAGGTCAACACCCACAACAATCGGCATCGTCAGGCTCCAGAAGCAGCGAAGTCCGCGTCCGTTTCCGCTCCCTCACGGTCGCGGTGCGAGATCAATCTTAGACGGACAGGTAGAAAACCTGTCCTACGCGCTGTTGATTCCCGATCCGAGATTACGGGAGCTATACTGGCGGCGAATCAACAGCCGGACGGGCGGGAGTGCCCATCCTCCGACCGATCATCCGCGAGAATCCCTCATGTCTCAAGCCATCGTCGATCCCGCCGAGTTGCGTCGCTTCGCCGGCATGCTGCGCGAATTCAACAACGACCTGCAATCGCGGTTGGGCACGGTCTCGTCACAACTGAACGCGCTCAATCAGACATGGCGCGATCAGGAACACCTGAAGTTCGCCGAGGAATTCGGTCAGCACCTGAAGCTGCTCAGCCGGTTCGTCGAGGCGAACGAGAACCACGTGCCGTACCTGCTGCGAAAGGCCGAACGGATCGAAGAGTACATGCAGCAGCGGTGAAGCGGCGGCGGGAACGGGTCGTGGATACGGCCTCGTGGTCGACCAAGTTTCATTCGACTTGTAGCATGGACGCCTCGTCCGTGCGTCAATTCCAGCGGAGCGACTCGCATGGACGAGGCGTCCATGCTACGAGAACCGCGCCAGCAAGAGTTGTTGGACCATTCGCGGGCGGGAACGGGGGAGTTCATTCATGTCGGGGCCGGGGAATGCCAACGTTCAGTCGGTGGACGCACTCCGCGATGTGCGGCTGTCGTTGATTGCGTTCGGTGAACGAGCCAGTTCGGCTCTCGGCGAACTGCGGTCGAAGATCGATCGGACGCTGGCCTGGCTGCAACAGGACCGGCCGATGTACTGGAAGGAGCAGGAGCGCCGTGCGTACGACGGCGTCGCCAGCGCCCGCATCGCCTATGAAACCTGCCGGATGCGCACCGTCGGCGGCCGGCATTCCGAATGCATTGAAGAAAAGGTCGCCTTTCAGCGCGCGAAAGTGCGATTGGAATTCTGCCAGCACAAGATCGAAGTCGTCCTGCGCTGGACCATCGAAGCGGGACGCCAGGTGGATGAATACCGCGGTCGGTCAGGACCGCTCAAGCGCCGCATCGATGAAGAAATCCCCAACGTCGTGGCGATGCTGTCGCGCATGATCGACTCACTCGAAGCGTATGCCGAAATCCATTCGGCCCAGGTCGAGTCCACGCCGGTTTCACTCGGCTCCGCCGACGAACCACGCGAACGGGTCGCAGCCACGGAACCCGTTGCGGAGACTGCGGCGGATGCGGAGACTGAACCCCTGCCCCGGAATCCCTAGTTCCACAGGGCAGGATCGATCCGAAAGATTCAGTGCCAAGTGAGAAGTGATCAGTGCAAAGTGCAAAACGAAAGACACTCCCCTCCGGGGGCGGCGCGGGCGCGACGGAGAACGGACAGCGCCGTCGCGCTCCGGTTCGTGAGTTCAACCGGCATTGCCTCTCCACCACTTTGCACTTTGCACTGATCACTTCTCACTTTGCACTCACCCCAATCGACGAAACCACCCCCGCAAGATCGGCGCAGAAACAACATGGCCCAGGGCAGCTTGATCGACGGTGCGGGACAAATCAAGACGGCGGCGGACCGGCTGGAAGAGGTCTGGTCCGTCGCCAAATCTTCGTGGAATGATTCCGTCAGCCGGAGCCTGGAGGAGGAACATCTGGAGCCGCTGTTCCAACAGGTGCGAACCACTCTCGACGCCATCGCCCGTCTGAACGGCGTGCTGGTCGCCGCCTGCCGGGAATGCGAGGATCGCGAATGACATCCGCGGAGTCCCACCCAACGCCGTTAACCCATTTTGTAGCTGAATTCGCAAGAATTCAGTGGTTTCGAGATTCGACGAATGATGGTGGCATCCTCCGCGATCTGAATTCTTGCGAATTCAGCGACAGGTAGACGGTTAACGGCGTTGATTCCCACTCCATTCCAGCCATCACTTCGCAACGGGCACCCCTCTTGAACACGGACCTGATGAACACGGGCTTGATGAACACGGACCCGACGGTCGAGCACGAGCGGCAACTGGTGACGCGGCTCTCGACGCTTGTCGCCGAGCGCGCTCGACGCGAACAGGACATCGAGTCCCGTCATGCCGCGGAGGTTTCCGGGGAGCAGCAACAGTACCGGCAGGTGTACCAACTGTTGACCGAAACGTACGAGGCGGAATTCACGGCCGTTCAGCAGTCGCACGCCGACGACGGGGCGGCCATCGAAGAGCGGTGTCAGACCGAGGCCACCACCGTGCAAACAGCGTTCGACGAGACTCTGGAAGGGATCGGCCGGCGCTGGCAGTCTGAAGCAGACGCCGCACAAAAGGAGCGCGATGAGGCGGGCTGGCTGCTCGCCTCGTTGCTCGACGGCGACACGTCGGACAGTCCGCTCGCGCGCCTGCAAGCAATGCAATCCGGCATGGTGGCCAGCCGCATCGAACTCGACACGGCGATCAAGACGCTCGACGGCTGGTATCGGACCGCGACCGATTTCTTGCAGCGGTGCCGGCTGCTGGGGGAAGTCGCCCCCCCCGCGCCGTCAGCCATTCCACTCGACCCGACCAGCCTGCATCAGACGTGCGTGGACGCCCTGCGCCAGGCCGAGCCGATCCAGCGCCGGCTGATGCGCCGCGTGTTGCCGCGGCTGTTTCGCGGCTTCTGGCCGCTGGTGATGTTGCTGCTGTGCGGCGGAATCGTGTCGAGTCTGATCTGGACGCTGGTGCCGCCGTCACTGATTGGACTGAAGCTCGACGCCGCGGCGCAGGACTGGGTCTGGATCGCCGCCGGTGCCGGATCAGCCATTGGTCTGGTGTTCGTGTTTCTGCTGCACTTGTACGCGGGACACACCGCGCTGGCCGATTACGACCGCCTGCTGCAATTGGCCGTCGATGCCGACACCGCCTGCCAGCGATGGAACGTCGTGTCGCAGCGCGAGTGTGAGTCGCAGGAGTTCGAATTGCAGCGGATGCACGAGGCACGCGAGAAAAAACGCGAGGCGGCGATCAATCATTCCGACGCCAAACTCGCGGCGCGGTCGAAAGCGGTCAACACGCGCCACGATGCCGAACTGAACTCGGCCCAGTCGACGTTTCCCGCGCGGTTGACCGAGATCGAGCAGACCCGAGTGCGTGAACTGCGGCAGTTGCAGACGCGGTCGGCGGGAACGCAGAACGATCTGCTGCTGAAACGCGAGCGGGACTTTCGCAACCTGCAAGCCGAATTCGATGAGCGGGTCACTCACAGTCGCCAGCAATATCAACAAGCCTGGGGACAACTGATCCGCGACTGGCACGGCGGACTGCGCGAGATCGGTGTCACAGCCGATGCCTTGTGCGACGCGCTGGGACGCAATTGTCCGTCGTGGTCCGCGATACTGGCGGGCTGGCTGGAGTCGCGGGTTCAACCGGCGGACGGTGCCGCGCCCTTGACCGACGGCATCCTGTCGGTCGGACGGATCGTCACGGATCTGGCGACGATTCCCGGTGGACTGTCGGCCGATCCGCGGTTGAAACCCGAGCGGAGCCGGTTCGAGTTTCCGCTGCTGCTGTCGCTGTCCGACAAGCCGTCGCTGGTTGTCCGTTCGCGCGGCGGCAACCGCGCCGACGCCACGCGCCTGTTGCAGACCGGGATGCTGCGGTTCCTGACATCGCTGCCGCCGGGAAAGGTCCGGTTCACGATCTTCGATCCCGTCGGCCTCGGCGCCAACTTCGCCTCATTCATGCACCTGACCGACATCGACGAACAACTGGTGACCAGCCGCATCTGGACCGAGCCATCACACATCGAGAAGCGTCTGGCCGATGTCACCGAGCACATGGAGAACGTGCTGCAGACTTATCTGCGCAATGAATACGCGACCCTCGACGACTACAACCGCGACGCGGGCGAAGTCGCGGAACCGTACCGGATCGTGGTCGTGGCGAACTTCCCGGTCAACTTCACCGACGTGGCGCTCCGGCGGCTGGTGAGTATTGCCGAGGGGGGTGTGAAGTGCGGCGTCTTCGTGCTGATGAGCGTCGACGAATCCCAGGATCTCCCCCGCTCGTTTTCGTTGTCGGACATCGAACGACACGCGACCGTCCTGCGACTCGCAACAGCCGCGCGCGGGCCGTCGGTCGATGCGCTGAAAGACCTGTCACACGTCGCGATCTCGATCGAGGACCATTCGAGATCGACACTCGGCGGAATGAATGCGCCGGAATCGCCTATCGCAGGGCCGATCGATATCGCAGAACAATGCCCGTTCCGCCTGGCTGATCCCGTGCTCTGCGAGTGGCCGCTGATCCTCGATCCACCGCCGGCCGCCGTCGAGTTCGGTGAACTCGTGCGCCTCGCGGGGCAGTTGGCACGCTCGGTTCGCCGCGTGGAAGTCCCCTTTGAACGGGTCATGCCGCCGGCCGATGAGTTCTGGACGTCTGGCACGCGATCCGGATTGGACATCCCGATCGGTCGCGCGGGGGCCACCAAGCTGCAACACCTGCGACTCGGCAAGGGGACGTCGCAGCATGTGCTGATCGCCGGCAAGACCGGCTCGGGCAAATCATCGCTGCTGCATGCGCTGATCACCAATGCCGCACTGCACTACAGCCCCGATGAAGTCGAGTTCTACCTGATCGACTTCAAGAAGGGGGTCGAGTTCAAAACCTACGCCACGCACCGGCTGCCGCATGCCAGAGTCATCGCCGTCGAAAGCGATCGCGAGTTCGGCGTCAGCGTGCTGCAGCGGCTGGACTCGATGTTGAAGGATCGCGGCGAGTTGTTCCGGCGCGTCGGCGTGCAGGATCTGGCGGGATACCGCGACGCGCGCCCCGACCAACCGCTGCCGCGTGTGCTGCTG
>JANMLE010001863.1:0-1141 GCA_031372385.1 Planctomycetota bacterium
GAGCGAATACGAAATGGACCGCGAATACCGCCGCCGGGCGTGGGACTTCGTCGTTCATCACCCACTGCGCACCGCGTGGCTGGCTGTGAAGAAACAGCAGCGATACTGGAGTGTGCTCCCCAACGCCGAGCAGTTTCGCGATCAGAAGTTGCAAGTGATCGTCTGCCTCACCGTGGTCCCGTTGCTGGCCTTTGCGCTTGGCGGATTGTGGATGTCTCGGCGGGATCTCGGGTTCGTCATCCTGACGGCCGGCCCGGTCCTGCTGTTTGCCGCGCTGCATCTGGTGTTTGTCGGTTCCCTGCGGTATCGGTTGCCGGCTGAATACCCGTTGTCAGTGATGGCGGCCGTTGGCATCAGGGGATTGCTCGTGTACTTCAAACCGATACCCGCGCCGCCGTGATGCGTCTTCGATTCGTGTTTTCGCGGCTTGGTACTTCTCGGCCTGCTTCCAATCCACCACTTCCAATCCACTACTGTTGAACACCCGCCATTCGTCAATCTGACATTCAACCCCCACGTCCTCTTTCTTGTCTCTTCTTCCGTCAAGTACCGGAGTCCTCCTGTGAGTTCGATCTTCAAATGGATGATCGTGCTGCTGCTGCTGATCGCAGTGGTCGGGGGGGGCGGTGTGTACTGGTACTACGTCCGCAGCGACGAACTGTTGCGGGCTGAAGTCCTGAAGCAGTTGGGCAATCTGGCACCCGATCTGAGCTTCAAGCTGGAGGGTGCGAAGTTTGACTTCAGCGGCCGGATTCGATTGCAGGGACTGTCAATCCAACTGCCGGGAGATGCCGAACCCGCGTTGTATGTCCCCGAAACGATCGCAACGCTCGACGATCAGAAGCTGACCGATTTCGAAACCGTGTCGATTCAACGGTTGCGGTTCGTTCATCCCCAACTGCATGTCGTTCGACATCCGGATGGTCGCTGGAATTGGCAGGGGATCGCTTGGCGACGCAACGATTCACAGGCGGTTCCCGAAGTCGATGTCGAGCATGGAACGGTCTTCGTCGAATTGCAGCGCGACCGACGCGCGGTCCGAAAACTGAAGCTGGCGGATCTGAACATCACCGCTGTCCCGTCCGCCGCCAGAAAAGTGACGGCTGTCGTGTCGGCACGGATTGGCCCCGCCGGACCGTTG
>JANMLE010001870.1:0-1185 GCA_031372385.1 Planctomycetota bacterium
CGTCTCAAACGTCAGCCGACTCCGTTGGCGCGGAAGCGGATTTCTCCGCCGATCACCACGGCCTGAACCTGGCCCCGCACGTTCCAACCCGCGAACGGTGTGTTGCGGCTCTTGGAACGGAACCGGGATGGGTCGATCGTCCACGTCGCCTGCGGGTCGATCACGGTGACGTCCGCGGGAACACCGACCGCCAGCGTTCCCACATCCATCAGCCCCAGGATGCGGGCCGGCCCGGTCGTCAGTCGGCTGACGAGTTGTGGCCACGTCAGGCATCCTGGCTCGATCAACGATTTCACGCACAGCGGCAGCAGCGTTTCCAGGCCGATGATCCCGAAGGGGACCAGGTCCAGTTCACGATCCTTCTTCTCGGACGCGCACGGTTGATGATCGGCCGAGATCGCGTCGATCGTGCCGTCGATCAGTCCATCGATCAGCGAGGCGACGTGATCCGCGCTCCGCAGCGGCGGGCGGACCTTGTAATTCGCATCGTAGTTCTGCATGTCCGCGTCGGTCAGTGCCAGATGATGCGGCGTGACATCGCACGTCACGGCAATCCCGCGCTGCTTGGCTCGGCGAACCTGTTCCACGGCGCCCGCGGTCGAGATCGACATCAGGTGGATTCGTCCGCCGGTCAGTTCCGCCAGCGCGATGTCGCGGCTGACCAGGATCTCCTCGGCGGCGGCCGGCATCCCACGCAGTCCCAGCAGCGTCGAGTAATACCCTTCGTGCATCACGCCGCCGGCGGTCAGGGTGGGATCATGCGGATGCACGAAGATCGGCCGGTCGAACATCCGCGCGTATTCGAGCGCCCGGCGCATGACCTCGGCGCTGGCGATGGCCGACTGTGAATCGGTGAAGGCGAGGGCTCCGCTGCGCGCCAGTTGACCGAGGTCCGCCAACTCTGCACCCCGATGATTGCGGGTCACCGCCCCCAGCGGATGAACGCGGCAATTGCCGGCGCGCTTGGCCTGCAACACGACATATTCGGCCGCCGACGCATTGTCGACGACGGGCTGTGTGTCCGGCAGTGCGGCGATGGTGGTGAAGCCCCCCGCCAATGCGGCGGCGGTGGCCGTGGCCGTCGTTTCATCCTCTTCATAACCGGGATCGCGCACACCAACATGAGTGTCAATAAAGCCCGGGCAGACAATCAGACCCCTCGCGTCGAGAATCTCATCGGCCGCA
>JANMLE010001894.1:0-1167 GCA_031372385.1 Planctomycetota bacterium
TTGCGCCTCGACGGGAACACCGCAGTCCTGCAGGATCAGCATGATCTCGGTCCGCAGATCCTGCAGCGTGTCGACGGGGGGGAGTGGAAAGTAGCCCTCCTTGTAACGGACCTTCTGACCGCTGTTGCCGCGGGGTTCGACGCGGCCCCGGTTCCACTGCCCCTCAATGCTGTCGACGTGATAGTACGCCTCGTGCTCGTTCTGCTCGAAACGGACGTCGTCGAATACGAAGAATTCCGCTTCCGGACCGAACTGCGCGGTGTCGGCCAGCCCGGTCGACTTCATGTAGTTCTCGGCTTTCCGGGCAACATTGCGCGGATCTTTGGCATAGTCCTCGCGCGTGATCGGATCCGGAATGTTGCAGGTCATCACCAGCGTCTGCGACATGAACGGATCGACAAAGGCCGTTCCCGGATCGGGAACGACCAGCATGTCGCTCTCGTTGATCGCCTGCCAACCGCGGATCGACGAACCGTCAAAACCGAATCCGTCCTCGAAACCCTTCTCGGTCAGGGCGGTGACGGGGATGGTGAAGTGCTTTTGAGTGCCGGGAAAGTCCATGAACCGCAGATCAACGGCCCGGACTTCCTTCTCACGGCACAGGGCCAGAACTTCACGCGGGGTGGGGGAATGCACAGACGCGGTCTCCGCTGGACGATCAAAGTTGCAGTCAATTGAAGTGGAACGCTGTCACGATATGCAAACACGATACCGCCGGGCAAGCCGGGACGATTGTTCGCAATCGGTCGAAGCCAAGGCATCCCGCCGCTCGGACTTGCCTGGAACGTTTAGCCGCCACGCCATCGGCGTGCGTGCAGGCGGGGAACGAGCCGTGGTTCGCGCACGCCGGGGGCGTGGCGGTTAAACGAAATCGTCTTACTATGGGCCGCGTGAGGTAAACATGCCGAGAGAACCGTTGAACGGAGAATCGCACGCCCCTTGAATCGAACTGCGGCCACCCATAGCATCACGCCGTAGCAACACGCAGACTCGTGATGAGACAGTGAACCATGTCGACGACATTTCGCTCCCAACGCTTTGTAACACTCATTGGGATTCTGGTTGCCGTGAGCGGTTGTGGCACGGCACCGTTGCCGCCACCACCGAGTTCAGTCGATCCCGCTCCGGTCGCTACGCCGATGGCTCCACCCACCACGGCCCCGATCG
>JANMLE010001896.1:0-3414 GCA_031372385.1 Planctomycetota bacterium
TTGCGCCTCGACGGGAACACCGCAGTCCTGCAGGATCAGCATGATCTCGGTCCGCAGATCCTGCAGCGTGTCGACGGGGGGGAGTGGAAAGTAGCCCTCCTTGTAACGGACCTTCTGACCGCTGTTGCCGCGGGGTTCGACACGGCCCCGGTTCCACTGCCCCTCAATGCTGTCGACGTGATAGTACGCCTCGTGCTCGTTCTGCTCGAAACGGACGTCGTCGAACACAAAGAATTCGGCTTCCGGCCCGAATTGCGCGGTGTCGGCCAGCCCGGTCGACTTCATGTAGTTCTCGGCTTTGCGGGCAACATTGCGCGGATCTTTGGCATAGTCCTCGCGCGTGATCGGATCCTGGATGTTGCAGGTCATCACCAGCGTGTGGGACATGAACGGATCGACAAACGCCGTTCCCGGATCGGGAACGACCAGCATGTCACTCTCGTTGATCGCCTGCCAACCGCGGATCGACGAGCCGTCGAATCCAAATCCGTCCTCGAAACCCTTCTCGGTCAGGGCGGTGACGGGGATGGTGAAGTGTTTTTGAGTACCGGGAAAATCCATGAACCGCAGATCAACGGCCCGAACTTCCTTCTCACGGCACAGGGCCAAGACTTCACGCGGGGTGGGGGAATGCACAGACGCGGTCTCCGCTGGACGATCAAAGGTTGCAGTCAATTCACCGGGAACGGTGCCACGATATGCAAACGCAATACCGCCGGGCAAGCCGGGGCGATCGTTCGCAGTCGGTCCAACACAAGGCATCGCGCCGCTCGGCCCGTGTTTCACATGCCGAGAGATCTGTTGAGCTGAGAATCGCACGCCCCTTGAATCGAACTGCGGCCACCCGTAGCATCACGCCGCCGCAGCACGAGGACTCGCGGCGAGAAGGTGAACCATGTCGACAGTATTTCGCTCACAACGCCTGATTGGACGCATTGCGATTCTGGTCGCAATGAGCGGTTGTGGCACGGCACCGTTGCCGCCACCACCGAGTTCAGTCGATCCCGCTCCGGTCGCTACGCCGATGGCTCCACCCACCACGGCCCCGATCGCATTGAAGCCAAAGCCATCCGCACCGCAGTCGGAGTCCGTTACGAAGGTGGTTACCGAGTCTCGACCCGCAGCGCCGCCGGTCGCTGGCAAGCCCGCCGAAGTCTCGCAACCCAAGCAGCCCGCCGTGATCGGTCAGCGAGTCGATGGCCCGGCGGCTGCGGGAAACTTCATCATGGCTCTCACGCGCGACCTCGACGGCAATATCTGGGTCGGGACCGAAGACAAGGGCGTCTTGCGCGGCACACCAAAAGGAGAATGGACGCAGTACACCACGAAGGACGGTCTCGGCGACGACAACGGCTATGCACTCTGCTGCGATCGACTCGGACGCATCTGGGTCGGACAACTCAATCACGGCGTGGCGGTCTTCAACGGCGAGACGTGGAAGACCTACGACGTCCTCGACGGTCCGCTCGGCGAAAGGATCTTCGACATCGCCTGTTGTCCCACGGACGGCGATGTCTGGATGGCGACAAGTGCTGGGTTGAGCCGGTATTCGGAAAAGACCGAACGCTGGACGTACTTCACCCGCGCCGACGGTCTGCCGAGCGATCAGGCCAACGCCCTCGCCTTCGCCCCCGATGGGACTCTGTACGTCGGCACGCAATGCGACGGCGTGGCCATCGCCAAGGCGGACGACAACTATGCCAAGTGGCAGGTGGTGACGGCCGCGCAGAGTGACGATCACTACCGCCGCCCCACCGGCAAGGGGTTGCCGTCGAATCTCATCAACGATGTTCTGGTGGCGCGGGACGGCACGGTCTACGTGGCCACATCGCTGGGACTCACAAAGAGCACCAATCAGGGTCAATCGTGGGAGTACATCCGCGGCAGCGACTATGCGGACAAGGTGAAGGGACGTCTTGAACCGCCGCCCAAAACGTGGAGTCCGCTCCCCAAGGACAAACTCGCCGCGCTGCTCCCCGAGGACTACCTCACCTGTCTCACCGAAGATGCGGCCGGTTGCATTTGGGTCGGCTTCCGACGTAACGGATTCATGATTTTCAATCCGAAGTCGGAAAAGACGTTTTTCGGTACCGCGAAGACAATTGGATTGGCAGATGACTACGTTCAAGACATCCTGCCATTGCCCGATGGCACGACGTTGTTGGCCACTTATGGTGGAGGATTGCAGACGATAAAAAAAGAGACGTTGGAGTCGTTTCGCGTCATGCCGACCGCGGAACCGTCCCGCCAATCGTCGAAAGAGCCTCACGCGCATCCCATACGACCATCGCCGCTCGATCTGAAGGAACTGGCAGCGGGGCTGGCCGAATTCGAGGCTGCGGCACAGCAGACATCGCCGAAACTCTACCCCTTGAACGACGACTGGCGGACCCGCGGGGATTGGATCGGTCGCTACGGTGAATTTGCGCCAATCCTATGCGCGATGGGGGGCGGTGGATGTGACATCATCGGGGGCGAACACATGTTCGAAACGGGATATCGCGCCTGGTTGGGACGCAATTTCAAAGAGAAGGATGACGCCCTGCGATACTGGGTCCACTGGATCGACACCGAGGACCGTCGCTCATTGCAGTACCACGGACGCGGCGGTCGGAAGCAATCGGAGTGGGATGATCACGGCGAAGTTTATCCGATGACCCTCGACGGCCCGCACGTGTACGCGTCGATCATGCTGCCCCGTGGACAATACACGTTGTCCTGTTATTTCTTCAATAAGGACGGTCATTCCGGTTCCAATCGGTGGAGGGATTTCACCGTCGATCTGCGTCCCACACCAATGACCAGCCAGTTGTTCACACGGTTGGGTGAGGGTGCCGATGCGGAAGCGATTTTCGACCGTGCGACGGGTGTCAGTCAGCGCGTGCAGAATTTTCGGGGCGGTGTTTACAAGCGGTTCTTCGTGAGAGCAGATAAAGACGACGAGATTTTCACGATCCGGGTCTCCCGCAATTATTCCTTCAACACGATTCTGTCGGCGATTTTCGTCGATCAGGTGATGTCTGTGGATCAGGAAGACATGCTCGTTCCCAAGCCCGCCACGAAGCGCGACTCCAAGCTGCCGATCGAGCCCGATTGCAAGCTCTCGCCAACCGCGGCGAAAGCCTACGAACTCTTGGATCAGGCATTGTGTGGCCGCGACAAAAATCCCGTTTATTCGAATGCGGCGGGTAGACAACTGCAATTGCGACTCGCGCAAACACTGCTCCAACCTCAGGACACCGGACATTGTCTGGCAGGCGAGATCGAGGCCTGCGAGGATCTGGAGGCTCGGCCGACGGTTGGCTTGCTCCTGGAAGGCATCCAACTTTTCGAGGAAAGTGACTCTGTCTATTTCAAACCGAGCCACGGTGCGCGTTGGCATTGGGAAGAAGACACGGCCAACGGCAAGCCCCT
>JANMLE010001911.1:0-2784 GCA_031372385.1 Planctomycetota bacterium
AGCCCACGGTTTCCGCAAGAACCGGACGCTAGCGCGTTCCGGCTGATTGACACACCGCCTTGCAGCGTGTTCTGCCACGACTACCTTGTCGCCACCCTCGGCAATTGGAACGCAATCCAGACGTGACTGGCAATGCAGGCCGCGAACGTGACCAGCGCCGCAAAGGCCACGATCCCGTCGTTATCTCCGACCCTGCCGGCATTGAACAGACATCCCCAGCAGACTCCCGATCCAATACTGATTCCGATCGCCAGCGGGACGCAACCCCAGCGCATGTACATCGCCAGCACCATCGACACATGCGGAACCAGCACGAAATGCGATAGGAAGAACCACCCGGCTGCTCTCTCCAAGAAATCTCCGGTATGGTCCCGCCCGGCCGAAGTGAGCACGCTGACAAACAACAGACTGCACACTCCCGGCACACCCGCCAGCAACGTTCCCAGCAACTTCGAGTACACGACAACCGGCAGCGGTTCGGGCAGCATGACCAATGATGCGATCGTCTGTCCGCGGATTTCGTCGTGCAGTGACCGGGTCGCCAGCACTGCGGTCTCGATGGTGACGATGAACAACAGCAAGACCTGATACAGCCCGATCGGCCAGGAATTCGGATACTGTCCCCGCCAAGTAGACCCACCCCACCAGTACTCGCTCAGCGCGAACGAGACAACGAGCAGGCCGACGTAAAACGCGATGCGCATCAGGACCATTCCAACGCCGCCGCCGACAAAGTGAAAATCTTTCCACAGGAACGGATTGCCCCGCGGCCGGCCGGGCGAAAAGACGCGGCTTCCTCCCTTCTTCCTTCGTGAGAGCATCCCGCGCGAGACGCTTTCCGTGGACGGGTTGCGGGTACACAGCGGAAACAACGCCCACGCCACCAGGAAACAGACCGGCCCCCCCAGCGCATTCGAGATCGCCTGGGAACTCCACGGCGACTCGCCGAAACTCGAAGTCAGGATCGTGTTCACCTGCAAAAACAGGCACGTGGACCCGGCCTCCCGCAAGAACACCGCCAACGTTGACGTCGCAGACAACCAGCCGAACGAGACCATCAAACTGGCGAATTCGTCTGCGGCGTACGGCACGCACACGTAGGCCACCAGACCCGCGGTCATCAGTCCGGATGCCGACCGGCTGCGCGCCGCGATGGTCGAACAGAGCAACCCCCACCCCGCCAGCAACAGCATGAACGCCGTCAGCCCCGCGAAGGCGCAGCGAACCTGGTTTGAAGTCACGCCCCCCATCGTCACCGCCAGCAGCGTGAACGGATATTGAACGGCGGTCAGCAGCAGCGCCTGGCACAACCGGCCGCCGACCTTGCCGAGCAGAATCCGCAGCGGACTGATCCCCGCCATCTGCATCAGCCCCAGCGTGTCCTCTTCCTTCTCTTCGCTGATGGCCGTCGAAAAGAACCCCACCCCCAGCAGCGTCATGAAGCAGACGTTCAACCAGACGATCGCCCGGAAGAAGTACAACCCCGGCGCGCCGAACCGGGAACTCGTGGCGAAGACGAACGCCAGCGAAATGTAGACCCCAAGCATCAACCCCGCCCGCGCCAGGTGAACCTGCCACGACCGCGCGTCGATCCGCAGCGACCGTCCCAGCAACGCCAGCAAACCCTGAAACACCGTCGTCGTCCCCCGCACTGAGAGGCTATCCGAGAAGGGGTCGGGAGTCTTTTTCATGCCGCACGACATCGCTCACAATCGCTCACATCGAGACTGTGCGGCATGAAAAAGACTCCCGACCCCCTATCCACGGCGGCCCTCATTCGCCATTCATTCGAGCGCTCACACCTTCGCTTGCGGCCCGTATCCGCGACACGCCCGCGCCGCGTCACCCCTTCGCGCCGATCTCCTGCAACCGCGCGGCGATCATCATCTGAAAGACAAAGCAGACCAGCCCCATCATGATCCACACCGTCACCGTGGCCGCCAGCGCGCTGATCGGATCATGCATGTTGCCGCGTCCGATGACGAGCAACAGCAACTGTCCGACAGGACAGCACATCATGAGCGGGGCCATGATGACGATCGCCAGCGGCAGCGCCCCCCACCGGACGAACAGACTCAGCAGCGCCACCAGATGCAGAAAAATCAGAAAGGCGAGGATCGCTCCCCAGATCGACGGATTGATCAGCGCCTCGCCGGCACGGATCAGGTCGAAGCCGGGGATCAGCAGCGTCCCCAGACACAGGCAGGCAATCGAGGGGGCCAGGGCCAGCGAACATCCCAGCGCCTTCGAGTACGCCAGGTAGGGAATGCTCCGCGGCAGGATCAGCAGCGAGGACAACGTCTGCAACCGCACCTCGTCATGAAAAATCCGCGCGGACAACACGCACGCCTCAATGGCGGCGGCCCATCCCACGAGCGTGACGAACAGTCCACCAACATCCTGCCAGAGCAGGCCGACGCCCCAGAAGGAGTTCATATAGATCAGACCCGCCAGCAGCAGGGCGAACGTGAACAGCTTGACGACCGCAAAGCTGTATCCACCGGCGACGAATTGAAAGTCCTTCCACGCCAGCGGCATGGCCCACGAGCGACCGGGGCTGAAGATCTGAATCCGGCCGGTGGACCGAGTCACCAGTCCGCGGCTGACTCCCCCCGTCGCCGTGCGGCGCATCGCAGGGACAAACACCAGCCAGGCGAACCCGAAGCAACCGACGGCCCCGGCCAGATTCGTGATCACCTGCGTGCTGAACACCGATTCATTGAAGCCCGTCTCCATGATGCGGTTGAGCCGCAAGTAGAGACACGACTCCGCGACCCAGCCGAG
>JANMLE010001929.1:0-1692 GCA_031372385.1 Planctomycetota bacterium
GCCACCGAACAACGTCTGCCTGATGGCTTCCCTCGTCTTGTCTTGGAAAGTTACTGATGAATATTGCCGCCAACTCCAACGGCACGGTGCAGCCTGTGATTCAGGTGGACGATGTGGTGCATTCGTTCAAGGGACGACGAGCCCTGGATCACGTCACATTTCAGGTGATGCCGCAGTCGCTGCACGGCTTTGTCGGTCCCAACGGCGCCGGCAAGACGACGTCGCTGAAGATCATCTGCACGCTGCTGCGTCCGCAGTTCGGCGTGGTCAAGGTGTTCGGTCACGATGTGGTCGACGAGCAGAAGCTGGTCCGCCGCAAGATTGGTTTCATGCCGGACCACTTCAGCACGTACCGGCAGATGACGGTCTACGAATACCTCGACTTCTTCGCGGCGGCGTACGGCTTGTCGTTCTCACAGCGGACGCGGGTCATCGACGAGGTGCTGGCGCTGACCGACATGGACGGCCGCAAGAACGACCTGATCAGCGGCCTGTCGCGCGGCATGCAGCAGCGGACCAGCCTGGCGCGCGTGCTGGTCAACGATCCCGACCTGCTGCTGCTCGACGAACCGGCGTCGGGTCTCGACCCCCGCGCCCGCATCGAACTGATGGAGATCCTCAAGGCGCTGCGGTCGATGGGCAAGACGATCTTCATCAGCTCGCACATCCTCAGCGAACTGGCCGAACTGTGCGACTCGGTCACGATCATCGACCGGGGGAAGGTCAAGTACAGCGGTTCGATGCACGGGCTGCTGCTGACCAGCGACGAGCATCCCGCCTACCGGTTGACCGTGTCCGGGGAAGCCGACGGCTGGACCGAACTGCTGCGCGGGCTGACCGGTGTGCTGAAGGTCGAGCAGGTTGAGGGACGTCCGGAATACCGCATCGAGTTCGACCAGACTCAGTTGAACACGAACGGCCTGTTGCAGGGAATCCTCGGCTTGAACATCCCGATCTCCGCGTTCGCCGAAGACAAGCGGCACCTGAACGAGGCGTTCATGGATCTGACGGAACGAGGGGTCCGGTAGGCAGGTTCGCGGACTGCTGCGAGACCGGCAGGTGACTCGTTGAGTCAAATCCGTGAAGAGATTGCAAATTATTAATTGCAAATTGCAAGTCACGGATTTCGTCTCGCGTTCTTGGTCTTGTTTTCAATTTGCACTTTGCAATTACCAATTAGCAATTTGCAATCTTTTCACCCGCTTGTCTCGGCGGTTCACACACTTGTCGCAGAAAGTCAAATCCCGGACTCGAATGAGTCCACGCACCCTACGGTCACTCACGCTCCATTTCACAGGCTTCCGATGTATCACGGTGTGCTGGCTTTGTTGACCCGATCGCTGCGGCAGGATGCGCGGCAGTTGCGGAACCACTTCTTCCGGCTGGTGTTCGTGGCGTTCATCTATCTGGCGATGCTCTTCGCGTTGGTGACCTCCGGCATGTTGGGGGCGCCCGGACTGCGGTTCTTCAGCTCGATCGCGTGGTTGAACGTTGTCTTCATCACCTGCGCGGGGATCGGATTCTTTGCCAGCGCCATCACCGAGGAAAAAGAGGAAGAAATCCTCGGGCTGCTGATGATGGCCGGCCTCAATCCGATCGGCATCCTGTTGGGGAAGTCGACCAGCCGGCTGATCCAGGCGTCGATGCTGCTGGTGGTCCAGTTTCCCTTCGCATTGCTGGCGGTCACGCTGG
>JANMLE010000040.1:0-4858 GCA_031372385.1 Planctomycetota bacterium
GCAAATCGGCCGCTGGACGACGATCGGCTTCGTGTTGTGGGCGGTCTACTTCGCGTTCCAATTGACGGCGTTCGAAGCCGGAATCTACACGATCTTCCAGACCCTGATGTCGTTCGTCGTCGGACCGACGCTGGGCGTTCTCCTGCTGGGAATGCTGTCGTCCCGGAACACGGCCGGGGGGGCGCTGGTCGGCTTCATCGGCGGCGTCTTCACATCGGTCAGCCTGTTCCTGCTCAACCAACCGTCCGTCGCGGGCTGGCTGGGAGCGCGACCGTTGTTTCGGATCGGGCAGGCTTACCTGTACTACTCGATCTGGGCCTTTCTGGCGACGGTCCTGCTGACGTGGCTGTTCAGTTACTTCGCGCGGCCGGACGCCCCGGAAAAGCGGCGCTATTCCCTCTGGGAGTGGAAGCCAATGGAGGCCGCTCCATGACCATCCTGCACTGGATCGGCGACGCGATCCGCGACCAGTTGTTGCGCGTCCCGCTGTGGGCGGCCCGCTGGCTGTTCCTCGGCCTGCTGCTGGCGATGATGGGCTGGGTGGTGCAACTCCCCACCGCGCAGGTGACGCCGCCCGGCCGCCGGTGCCAATGGTACGAAGACCTGCGCATCTGGGCCTGGCTGGCGCTGATGTTTCAGGTCGTGGTGTACAGCGTCTTCTGAACGCAGGAGTCGGGAATGGGTGAGAGCCGAACGTAGCATGGACGCCTCGTCCGTGCGAAAAACGTGGCCATCGGTCGATTTGGGCCGCACGGACGAGGCGTCCATGCTACGAATCCGATTCAACCGGCCGAGCGTTGCAGCACGTCGAGTTCCTTCCCGTTAATCGGGTTGAACCGCTTGATCTCGATGATCTTCCACTCGCCCTTCTCGCGCTGGAACACCAGCTCGATTTGCGCCGGTTGGTAACCGACATCGCCATACCCGCTGACATTGATCGTGGCGCTCGCGCGGAAACGGACGGTGCCGTGGGAGTTGTCGTCGGTCAACTTGACTTGAAAGTCGCTCATCCGCAGATCCGACTGGATCGTGACCGTGGCGAACGCTTCGGTGAACAGATCCTTCAACTGCGGAAACGAGTCGGACACATAGCCGACGACCTCCGGCTTCTTGTCCCGGAAGTCGAGGCACAACTGAACCACGTGCTGCTGCAACCGCTCGCCCTCGGTCACAATCAACCGCTCCAGCAGATAGATCCCAGCGCCGGCCAGCAGGCAGGCGGCGGCCAGCACGAAATGCAGTCCGCGACGATTGGAGCTCCACATCATCAGGAACACGACCGCGGCCAGCGCGGCAATCAACATCGGCGGCCAGGGATTCTCGGTAAACCACACGGTGGACTGTTCCTGATGTAAGAGCGGGATTTCAAGACTCGCGGTCACTCGACAAACACAAACTCTTTGAGATTGAACAGCACATGACACAGGTCGGCCCAGGCTTGTGGCGATGTTCGGCGCTGTGGTTCGGGGATGCCGAAGCGGGTGCTCTGGGCGTCGAGGAACCCCAACGCCTCGGACTGTTCCGCGTCGGTTGGCTTGCGGGCGAACGCGGTCAGGTACAGGGCGTCGATCCGTTGTTCGGGGGATTGCGAGGGATCGGCCAGCAGACGTTCGGCCCAGCGCTTGGCCAGGTCGATGACCAGCGGATCGTTCATCAGGATCAGGGCCTGCGCCGGCACGTTGGAATTGGTCCGCCGGCCTACGGTCGAGAACGGCGACGGAGTGTCGAACGCCAGCATCATTGGCGAAAGGAAATTGCGGCGGACCGCGATGTAGATGCTCCGGCGGCCGTTGCCGTCGAGTGGACCGCCCGCGGGACGGCCGCGTCCCTCCATGAACGGCGTCAGGTGAATCGGCACGCTGGGGCCGAACGTCGTCCGGTCCAGCCGCCCGGACACCGCCAGCAGCGAATCTCGAATGACCTCGCCCTCCAGCCGCTTGATTGGCATGCGATGCCAGAGCAGGTTGTTGGGATCGGCCGTGTCGGCGGGCTCCGTCGGATGACTCGACATTTGATACGTCCGGCTGAGCAGCAGTGACTTGATCAGCCGCTTGGTGGACCAGCCGTCGTTCACGAATTGCATTGCCAGATGATCGAGCAACTCGGGATGAGTCGGCGCCTGGCCGAGCACTCCCAGGTTGTCGACCGACGGAACGATGCCCCGTCCAAACAGGTGATGCCAGATCCGGTTCACGGCGACGCGCGCTGCCAACGGACTCTGAATCATCTGCCGAGCCAGCGCCATGCGACCACTGCCGCGCTCATCCTTTGGCGGCTCGCCGCCGCCCAAGGCTTCGAGGAACCGCCGCTGCACCGCCTCGCGCGGCGTGCTGGAATTGCCGCGAATCAGCAACAGTTCATCGACCCCGTTGCCGTCGAGCATCGCCGGAGCCAACTGCGACTCCCACTGGACCTCAGTGGCCAGTCGAGCCTCCTCGTTGCGAAGGTCGGCCAGTCGCTTGTCGAGCAACGCCAGTCCGTCCGGCGTCGCGAACAGACTACGGTGTTCCAAGATCCAATTGATGAGAACCGCGTCGGGACGTGATGCCGTCGCAGCCGCGGGTTGTGAGCGCTGTCGTTGCAGCGCGGCGATCGCTGACTCGAAGTGACTCCGTATCAGGCTGGCTCGCTTGGCCGTGGAGTCCACAGAGGACAGTTCGGGCAGGTCGAGCGTCAGGTCCGGCAGCTTCGGTGCGGCGTCGCTTTGCACGACCATCGCCACACAGCATTCGCCATCGTCGCCCGGAGTGAATTCCACGTGCAGGCGGTGACCGCGGTACAGTTCCAGACCGTGCGCGACCCAGTGCCATTGATTGTCCGCATGCTTGAACTCACGCAGCACCGACCCATGCAGCGGGCCCGCCACCACCAGATGGGAATTCACCGGGGCATACGCGCGGACGGATCCTCGCACCAAGTACCACAACCGGTCACCGGTCA
Source organism: Planctomycetota bacterium (assembly GCA_031372385.1). Lineage (GTDB taxonomy): Bacteria > Planctomycetota > Planctomycetia > Planctomycetales > Planctomycetaceae > Schlesneria. The sequence continues at coordinate 2,941 of JANMLE010000040.1, forward strand.
GTGTGAACTCAGGCGTGCGGATCATCCGGCCGTGCCGATGCCAGCTTCCCAGTCCGCCGTGATCGTCTTCGGTTCCCGCGACCAGCTTGAGATCCTTCCAGAACAGGTCTCGCTCCCAGCCCCCAACGGTCGTGGCTTGCAGTTCCGGTTTGCCGTTGGCGGTGCGGAATTGCAGTTGGCCTGACTGTGTGGGGCGCGGGCCGAACGACACTCCGTCCTGAATCACGTCGCCCGGTTGCGGAGCACTGAAGTCGACAACCAAACCCGGCGGACGTGACTCCACCACGGACTCCGTTGACGCTGGGACAGGGGTGGGTGCCGGGCCGTCCTGAGTCACAAAGCCGTGCAAAATGTGCTTCGTGTCCGACTTCGCAGCGGCGAGTTCCACACACCATCGGGACAATGTGGCGGCGTCGAGCTTCTTCTCCGTCGCCAGCACGTTCACCTTCTGTCGTGAGGGCTCGGCGAGTTGTTTTGGCGCGATCGCCGCATCGGTCGACGCGGCGTCGTTGGAGAAAACGATCTGGTCGACAAGGACGTGTCCCCACCCGCCGCGTTCGGCATCGACGATTTCAATTCGCGCCTGCTTGCCGCGCAGATCGCCGACCTGCCATTGTTCGGCTCGCAGCGATCCCGAGTTCTGGCCGACAGCGGTCCGGACCGTCTTGCCGTCGACTTCCAGATTGATGCACGTTCGTCCCGCATGCGCACCTCCGCCAATCAAGAACCGGATGACGTTGTGGTTGATCGTGAAACTCGGCGAGATCAGTCGTCCCGTTTGGGCATCGCGGGTCGCGGCGGTGTTGGCCCCTTCGACGGCGTTGCGGTGTGAATTCACAAGGCGCTCGCCTTGGAAGCCTTCCAATGGCGCGTCGTAAACATTGTCGGCCTTCTTCGGTGGCCGATCACCGAACGCGGTCCCTTCGGCCTTCCAACCGCCGTAGGAATCACCCTCGAAGTCGGCGAAGACGACATCTTTGTCGTTCTTGCCGTTCGGGGTCGCGCCGACCGCCTCAAGCGTCACGCCGTCGATGACGACCTGCCGCGCGGCCAACAGATATTGATCGAGCTTCTCCAGCGTGACTTGGGAGTGTTCTGCCAGGATCTTGGAAACATCGCGCCGCGCGGACGTTCGCAACTCGTCGAGTTGCGCCGCGATCTGTCGATCGTTCTCGGCCGTCTGAACCCGCGTCTGTCGGTAAATGCCGCTGATCAGAAACCCCGTCAGCGCATAGTAATCGCGCTGCGAGATCGCATCGAACTTGTGATCGTGACAACGGGCACAACCGACCGTCAGTCCCAGGAATGTCTTGGTCATCACATCCAGCCGGTTGTCCATCCGGTCGGTCTCGTCCTTGCGGATGTCGACCGGTGAATGAACCTCCTCGCCCAAGAACCAGAAGCCGGTTCCGAGCACCGATTCATTCACACGAGGCCGCAGCTTCCCTTCGTTTAACCCGGAGCCAACGGCGACGGGGAGCGCAGCACCCGCTCCCGCCGGTCCCGCGCCTGGTCCCTCCTGCCGCCATCGCGGCTCCATCAGATCACCGGCGATGTGCTCCGTTAGAAACCGGTCGTACGGAACGTCCGCGTTCAGCGCCCGAATCACGTAGTCCCGGAACTGCCAAGCGTTGGGGATGATCGGTTCAAACTCATGCCCTCGCGTTTCCGCGTATCGGACGAGGTCGAGCCAATGCCGCGCCCACCGCTCGCCGAAATGGACCGAGTCGAGCAGCCGATCGACCACCCGCTCGAACGCCTGCGGTGACGAATCGGCAACGAACGCGGCGACTTCCTCGGGCGATGGCGGCAGGCCGATCAGATCGAAGTGGACGCGACGGAGCAGCGCGTGCTTCTCCGCGGCCGAGGCGGGTTTCAATCCCTTGGCTTCGAGCGCCGCCAGGATGAATCGGTCGGT
>JANMLE010000041.1:0-1045 GCA_031372385.1 Planctomycetota bacterium
GAGGAACGGCAACTCGGCAAACAGATCCTGCAATCGGGACTGGCGTCGCTGAGGGAGTCGGGAATCAAGGTGGAAACCAAGGGTCGCGATGTCGAATACCTGCAAAGCCTCGTCGCCACACTTCAGCCGCACATGCGCAACAATTCCCGGTACGAAACCATCCAGGTGATGGTCGCGCGGTCGCCGCGCATCGACGCACGGTCGTGTCCGGGAGGGACGCTGATTTTCTTTGACGGGTTGCTCGACGCGGCCGGCAGTGAGGCGGCGCTGGTCGGCATTGTCGGGCATGAACTGTCCCACTTGGACCGCGGGCATCAGTTGCTGCCGATCAAGCGGATCAAGCTGATGGAGAAGTCGCTGACGTCACCACAGAACGTGGCGCTGTTCATGCAATTCGGACCGGGGATGACCAAGCTGTGGGCCCGGCCGTTCCGACCCGAAGATGAACGCGACGCCGATCGCGACGGCGTCGCGTGGGCGTTCGCGGCGGGATACGACCCGCGCGAGATGGCCCGGCTGTTTCAGAAAAAGGGAGCCAAGTCTCCGGGTGCCGAAGGGATGCCGTGGGCGACGTTCTTCCGGTCGCATCCGTACGACCAAGAGCGGCACACGGCGATTCTGAAGCAGTCCGCCAAGCTGCTGAAAGATCATCCGCCGACGGCACCGTTGTTCATCGGCCGCGAGAACCTCGAAAACCGGTTCTCACGCCAGCAGGTCGAAGACGCCGCGAAATGATCGGACGCCGCGATGAGTAATGCCATTGACTTCGGTTTGTAGCTGAACTCGCAAGAGTTCAGATGATTGCCGAGCCCGGCTGAATTCTTGCGAATTCAGCTACATCAAACACCAACGCGGATTCTTAGCGCGATCAAAGTCAGCGTCATTGGTCGGGCGGACATCCGCCGCCGGCTCACGTCTGGCTGACCATGTCGTCCTGCGCGATCCAATCCTGCAGGGCCCGCACTTCGGGGACGGGGTGTTCGCGCAGCGCCTTCAGGGCATGCACCACCGCGACGCAACCGGGGAGCGTGGTGACGCACGACAC
>JANMLE010000052.1:0-8580 GCA_031372385.1 Planctomycetota bacterium
AACGACTTCCGCGCGAATCAAAAGGAGCGCGAATGAGGAGGGCTGTCGAACTGGGGCGCACAACTCTCCGACGCTGTTGCTGCGCAGCCCCCAAACTTGGCTTGTGACCTCCAAGGTACAATTTGCCGGCGATGATGAGAACTCCGGCATCCGTTCTATTGAAGATCGCGGGGTTCGGCTCGATTCCGGCAGATTCTGCCAGTTGGGTCGTTCTTACGGGTCGGCGAATTCGTGCGGATCGAATCTGTTTCGTCTCCAATGTCGAACAGCGCAGCGGTGCCGTCACGGGGAGAGAAGTGCATGTCTTGTCGCACCGGCGTCGATTGCATTGGTCGTTCGACGGGCGATACACTGACGCGACGACCAGTTCGGATGGCTGGTCTTGAAGTCCGCCGGGGCAGCCACGGATGATGAGTCCACTCAAGCCATTACACCGGAACGTTGCCTTATGAGTTACCACCTGCTGACCGGCGCCACCGGTTTGCTCGGGAATTATCTCCTGCGAGACTTACTGCGGGCTGAAGTTCCGGTTGCTGTGCTTGTCCGCTCCAACCGACGACAGACGGCCCGCCAGCGAGTGGAAGTGGCGATGTGCGCCTGGGACGCCGAATTGGGGGGCTCGCTTCCCCGACCGGTGGTTCTCGAAGGCGACATTGCCGAGCCCGATCTGGGATTGGATCCGCTCGCTGTTCGATGGGTCGCCGAGTACTGCTCGACGGTGATCCACAATGCGGCGAGTCTGACGTTCCACTCCACCAGCGAAGACGGCGAACCGTGGCGGTCCAATGTGGGCGGCGTCAAGAACGTGCTGGAACTCTGCCGGAACACGCGGATTCGCAAACTGCATCATGTGTCGACGGCCTATGTCGCCGGCCTGCGCCAGGGAACGGTTCTGGAATCGGAACTCGACGTCGGTCAGGAATTCTCCAACGACTACGAACGCAGCAAGTGTGAAGCCGAAACGCTGGTTCGCGAAGCGGACTTCCTGGATCCGGTCACCGTCTTTCGGCCCGCGATCATCATCGGAGATTCCCGCACCGGTCACACCACCACCTACCACGGTTACTACGCCGCGCTGCAACTGGCCCACACGCTCGTCAAGGCGCTTGTTCCCGACGAGACCGGTGTGGTGGGCGGTCAAAAAGTGCGGCTCACTTTGACCGGGACCGAGACCAAGCACCTGGTTCCGGTCGACTGGGTGTCGGCAGTGATGACGCATGTCATGACTCACCCCGAACTGCACGCCCAGACCTACCACCTGACTCCGCAGCATCCCGTGACGACGCGCATGATTCGCGACGTTCTGGAGCAGGCGGCCGGATTCTACGGTGCCACGCTGACGGGGGTGGGGGATCGGCCGGGCAACGCCTCCGAAGCCGAAGCGTTGTTCTACGAACACATTCGCGTCTACAACTCGTACTGGAAAATGGACCCGGTCTTCGACCGGACCAACGTCGAAGCCGCCGCACCGAATCTCCCTTGTCCGCACGTCGATCGTGACCTGCTCTACAGGCTGTCACGCATCGCGATCGAGAAGGGTTTCCCGAGCCCGGCGAAACGGCCCGTGGATCCGGAGTTCGATGTTGAATCCCACCTGCAACCACTCATGGATCTGGTTTCAGACGTCCCGCCCCACGTCGCGGATGAACGGCTGCTGGGATTGGATGTTCGCGGACACGGCGGCGGCCAATGGCAGTTGATCGTCCGCGGCGAGCAAATCGTCGGGCTCGAAAATGGCAATCACGACGACCGCCAGGCGACCTGCCATCTGGATGTCGACACCTTCGCAGCGCTGGCCCAGGGAACGACCACATGGGATGACGCCCTGCGCTCCGGGGCGGCCGAGATCTCCGGCAACGGCCGGGCGACCGGCCGATACTCGCAGATCCTCGACCAGCTCGTGGCGATCCCCGTCAACTCGCTCTGAGCGGATGTCTTTGGACCACACGTCTCTGAACCGCGCGAGCGGCCGCATGCCTCGGGCCAGCCTGTAGCGACTGCGGTTCCCGACTCTGGTCCAAGCGGTTCCGCGCGAGTGACGACTGACGCGGTCGAAACAGCCCACCGCGCTGCGACATCTTCCGCATCAACCCGGATGATTCATGAGGAACCACGGAACAAACGGAAATTCACGGAAGTGGAAGAGTTGCAACATGTCGCCACCTTGCGCTGCGGTTGTCGCGCAGAATGCGAGCTTTCACGCAACGTCTTGCTCTTCTTCCCTTCCGTGAGTTTCCGTGTTTTCCGTGGTGAACAATCCGCACCACGGTGAGTCCTGCGGGCCGCCTCCGATCAAATCCAAAATTCTTCCCGATTCGCGGGAATGTCTGTTGAGCGTCGGGTCGGTTTCTCGTTTCTCACGGATGTCGAAGCCGCGATTCCTGCGACTTCACCCGCACTCGAATACCTCACGTCTGCCCTTCGATGCTCCGGACATTGAAAGTCGTCAGGCGTTGAGGCTATAGAGACTTCACTCGACTTCGCCATTGGCATTCCAGGAGATACCACTCATGTCCTCGACCCGTCCAACACCTGCGGTCGGTTGTCATACCGCGGGAAGAGTCTCTCTGTGGCTCGCCGCCGTCCTGCTGCTCGTCTCATCAGCGGCGATTGCCCAGGGGCCTCCGCCACCACCACCACCGGGGGGGACAGGTCAGCAGCCGCCTCCGCCGCCTCCCCCCGGGACGGGCCAACAGCCGCCTCCCCCGCCCCGGCTTGCCGAGCCGCTTCCCGGTCTGACGGCCGATCAGTTGGCCGCGTTCAATGACGGCCAGGACGACTTTCTGGAACGCGAGACACCCGCCAGCGGACTCGGCCCCTTCTTCAATCGTAACTCGTGCGCGGCGTGCCATTCGGGGCCGACTGTGGGCGGAAGCAGCGACATCAGTGCGACCCGGTTTGGAAGAGTGACGAACGGTGTCTTCGATCCGCTGGCGTCGCTGGGAGGTTCCCTGTTGCAGGAACGTTCCATCAGTCCCGACGGTCTCGAAAGGATTCCCCAACAGGCCAACGTGACGGCCAAGCGCCAAACTACGGCCTTGTATGGACTCGGCCTGATTGAAGCCATACCCGACGCCGCGATTCTGAAAGGTGTTCGTGCGAAGCCGGTGGATGGTGTTCTCGGCAAGGCCTCAATGGTGCAGGATGTCGCCACCGGAAAGACGCTGGTCGGTCGCTTCGGTTGGAAGGCCCAGCAGGCCACGTTGCTGGCCTTCGCTGGCGATGCCTATCTGAATGAGATGGGGATCACCAACCGTCTGTTCCCCACCGAGAACGCCCCGAACGGAAACGCGGCCCTGCTCGCCAAGCTCGACAAGGTGCAAGATCCGGAAGATCAACCGGACGCCGAGACAGGCACGGCAGGAATCGATGTGCTGGCCGACTTCATGCGGTTCCTGGCACCGCTGCCAACCCAGTCCTTGGACGCCTCAAACGCCTTTGGAGCGAAGTTCTTTCTGGATGTCGGCTGTGCGAGTTGCCACACCCCGTCGATGATGACCGGTCCCAATCCGGTTGCGGCCCTCGACTCCAAGACCGTGATGCTCTATTCGGACCTGCTCCTGCATGACATGGGCAGCCTCGGTGACGGCATCGGGCAGGGTGCGGCCGGTCCACGGGAAATGAAGACGCCGCCGTTGTGGGGTGTGAAAGCGAGTGCCCCCTACCTGCACGATGGACGCGCCAAGACACTGGACGAAGCGATCCGGGCACACGACGGTGAAGGCCGGTCGTCGCGTGAGAGGTATCTCAAGCTGACGCCCGACCAGCAGAAGCTGTTGATCGAGTTCCTGAAGTCGATTTGATTTCAGACTCCGTTTCCCGGTCGACGACGAACATCGGAAAACATCATGACCGCACATTCCGTGGAACAACTGCTGGCCAAGAAGTGCGTCCCGTGCGAAGGGGGAGTCCCAAAGCTGACTCCCGCCGAAGCGGACGCCCAACTGGCCAGGTTGCCAGGCTGGACGATCACCCACGACGGTGAACGGATTCGCAGGGAGTGGGTCGTCAAGAACTTCTTGGCGGCGATCCGCTTCTTCAACAGCGTCGCGGACGTCGCCGAAGCCGAGGGACATCACCCCGACCTGCATCTGGTCGGATACCGAAACGTCGCCATCGAAATCTGGACCCACGCCATCGGCGGCCTGTCCGAAAACGATTTCATCCTGGCCGCGAAGATCGACGAGTTGCCGATCGAGTTGAAGACCGCGTCCAAACCCGCATAGGACGGCTTCGGTCGTTTAACCGCGTGGGCAACGCCCCGCGCGTCGAGTAAAGTTCGGTCCTGTATCACAGTTCGACACGCGGGGCGTTGCCCACGCGGTTAAACGAAGACATCACCTCGCTTGGCTCAACGTGATCCCGTCCCTGCCGGATGCCGAAGCTGGAAGTCGACCACCAGCGGCAGGTGGTCTGAAGCGTCGCGGGTTGTGCGACCGCGCACCACATGCACCCGCGTGACATCGATCGCTCCGCGAGTGAACGCCTTGTCGAGCGACCAGACGGGCAGCCAGGCCGGGAACGAGCGGAAGCGCGATGGCGGGGCCGTGACCTGTCGGAAGCCATGCACTTCAAACGGGCCCGACGCGAGCTTGTTGCGCCAGTCATTGAAGTCGCCCACGATCATCGACGGCAATTCGCGCGACTCGCGATACAGGTGATGCTCCAGCACATGGCGGGTCTGCCAATCGCGCTCGCGCTCCGAGAGTCCCAGATGCCAGTGAGTCAGATGGACCGGGCCGGACGGAGTTTCAATCACGGCCAACTGGGCGCCACGCTGCTTGCGCTGATGCCGGGTCAGGGAAATCTGGTGATGGCTGCGGAACGGCCAGCGGGACATCAGCAGATTCCCATACCCACCGTCACGCACCTTGACGTTGAACTGAAACAGGTGGGCGGCGGGCTGGAACCAGTCCATCAGCAGCGCCGGCTGGTTGTCGAACCGACTGCGGCGGACATTCCGATCCACCTCCTGCAGGCAGACAATGTCCGGCGCTTCGCCCTCGATCGCGTGAATGATCCGCTCCAACAGGTATCGGCGATCCCGGCCGCCGATGCCCTTGTGAATGTTGTAACTCAACAATCGCACGGAGAACTCCGTTGATCGAGGTCTGCGTTTCTAGTGACGGGGAATGATAACCGCCAACGGCCGACCATGCTCATCCGGCATTGGAAGGTGCGGCAAGATTTCCGGGCGGCATCAGCCGGAACGCGCAATTAGCCGGAACGCGCTAGCGTCCGGTTCTTGTTTGGGATGCGCGTCAGAACCGGGGCTAGCGCCCTGCGGCTGATTGGGTTGCCCATGAGATTGGCCACATCCGCATTGGAGAACTCGGGGCGAATCGTGGAGTCTTCCCCGCGACCTCGGTATCTTGTCGCCAGCATCGTATCCCACATTCGCCCAACCTCACGGAGTGACAGCATGACCACCTCGTTCAATCGCCGCGAATTCCTGCACGCCACCGCCGCCGTCGCGACGGCGGCCGCGCTGTGCGGCACGACTCGGGCCGCCGACGCGAAGGATCCGTACTTCGGTTTCAAGATGGGCCTTCAAAGTTATTCCCTGCGCGAATTCAAGGTCGAAGCGGCCCTCGAACACACCAAGGCGCTGGGTTTGAAGTATTGGGAATCGTTTGGAGGCTCGACGGGGCATATGCCAGTGAGCGTTGTTCCCAAGCAGATCGAGGCATACAAGGAATTGCTCGCAAAGTATGGAGTCACAGTGCTCAACTACGGCGTCGTCGGATTTGACGGCAACGAGAACATGGGGCGCGAGAAGTTCGAATTCGCCAAGGCGATGGGGATCAAGTCGCTCAGCGCCGACCCCACTCCCGACAAGGCGACGTTTGATCTGCTCGACAAGCTGTGCGCCGAATACGACGTGGCGATCGCGATTCACAATCACGGTCCCGGCCACCGATACAACAAGATCAGCGATGTCGAAAAGGTGGTCAAAGACCGTCACCCGAAGATCGGCGCCTGTGTCGACACCGGGCACTATCTGCGCAGCGATGAAGATCCCGTCGAGGCCATCCAGCGGTTGGGCAAGCGAGTCTTCGGCTGCCACTTGAAAGACGTCAAGACGACGGAAGTGGACGGCCGAAAGCAGAAGCAGTTCAAGATCGCCGGAGAGGGCGACCTGAAGGTGGTCGAGCTGCTCAAGGCGCTGAAGGCGCTCGACTACCAGTACTGCCTGGCTCTCGAATACGAAGAAAACGCCAAGAACCCGCTGCCGGACATCGAAGCCTGCCTGAAGCACGTGCGCGAATGCGCCGCCAAGGTGTGACCGCGCGGAATCGGCGGTGAATGAAAATTAGAAGCCCGGCCAATCGTGGCCGGGCTTCTGTCTTGTCACCGTACTCATGCCTCACGCGGCCCAAAGTGAGACGTTGTCGATTGGGCGAGCGGCAGGAATGGGCATACAAGCACGCAGCACAGGCGAGTGAGTTTTCAGGCACACTCGCTTGCGCATCGTGCTTGTATTTGGGTAATTTGTCATCTGGCGCTCGCCTTAACCGCTACGCCAACGGCGTGCGTGCAGGCGGAAGCATCCGTTGTTCTCGTGCATGCCGTTGGCGTAGCGGTTCAAGGTCTCATGTGACGTTGCGCAAGGTACAGACTGCCGCGGAACGGCTTCTCTCGAACCTGCCTACCCCATCGACCCCGCCTTCCGCATCATGAACCACCCCACCAATCCGACGGTCAGCAACGCAATGACGTACTCCTGCGGCCCCATGTTGTTCCAACCCTGGAACAGGAACTTCTTGTAGAAGAGCAGATAGTCGTCGAGGGTGTTGTACACGGCGGTGTCCAAGACACGGGGAGTCCTGATTTCGTGATGGCGATGAGCCGTCAGATGGACTCTATGCCGAAAAACGGGTCGGGGCAAATTGAAGCTGGCAGACGGCCGCTGTGGATGTGCCCGTCTACTGTAGTCCCGTCGCTCCGCCGACGGGACCGCAGCTATCGGGACCGCCACTATCCCGGATTATTCACCACGAAATACACGAAACACACGAAAGGAATGCGGCAAGTCAGGTTGCATGACATGCCAGTGCGTGCGTGACACGACACCGTCTTTCTGATGATATTCGACTCAACCTCCTGACTTTCGTGTCTTTCGAGTATTTCGTGGTTCAAGTCATGAACAATCCAGGTTATTGGGGCAGGCGTTGATCGTGGGGCTTTCGTCGCAGCACGTCCCGCCGGCGGAGCGGCGGGACTACAGTAGACGGTGCCGCATGCTCGCGCCGCCGCTCAACTCTTCGGCAAACTCGTCACAACCAGATTGTCCCGGTGGATGACTTCATCGTAGGCGCTCGATCCGAGTGTTCGCGCGATTTCATCCTTGCGTTGACCCGCGATGGATCGGGCCGCCACCGAGTCGTAGTTGGACAGCCCCCGCGCGAATTCTTCGCCCGTCTGCAGGTCGACCAGTGACACGACTTCCCCCTTGGCGAATTCACCTTCGACGCGTGCGATGCCGGCGGCGAGCAGCGACTTTCCCGAATGCTCGACAGCTCGCCGCGCGCCGTGATCGAGAACGAAGCGGCCCTTCGGCGGAACGGTGTAGCCGATCCAGCGTTTCCAAGCGGACAGGCCGTCCCCTTCACCAAGGAACAGCGTGCCGATGTCGTCGCCGTTCATGATTTCGATCAGCACGTCGGGCCGTTTGCCGGTGGCGATGATGACGTTCACCCCGACCGCGGTGGCGGTGTGGACCGCCTCAAGCTTTGTCTTCATCCCGCCGGTGCCGCGCGAACTCTTGGACGTGCCGACCAGGTTCAACAACTCCTCGTCAAAGCGTTCCACCAGCGGAACGCGCCGGCTGGTGGGGTCGGTCGGATCACCCGTCAACAGGCCGTCCACCACCGACAGGATGATCAGCAGGTCCGCCTGAATCAGTCCAGCCACCATCGCGGCCAGGCGGTCGTTGTCACCCAGCTTGATCTCTTCGGTGCTGACAGTGTCGTTCTCGTTGACGATTGGAATCGCACCGTACTCGGCCAGCGTTCGCAGCGTGTTGCGGACGTTCAGATACCGCGACCGGTTCTTGAAGTCGTTCGCAGTCAGCAGCAGTTGCGCGGCGTGGTGGCCGTGCGGTCGCAGCGCCTTGTCATAAATGTGAATCAGATGCGCCTGACCGGTGGCGGCCGCCGCTTGAAGGTGTGGTAGATCCTTCGGTCGCTGTTTCAGGCCGAGCAGTCCCATGCCGGCCCCGATGGCCCCGCTCGACACCAGCACCAGCTTGCGTCCCGCGGCGCAAATCAGGTGGACTTGCTCGGCCAGCGATGCGATTCGATCGGCATCCAATTGGTCATCATCCGTCGACAACACGTTGGTGCCGACCTTCACGACGATGGTTTGTGCGCGGGCGATCGTCTCGCGGCGGAGGATGAGAGCGGTGTTCTCGGTCATGACGGTTGCGGGTTCTGAGGCATTCCACGGTGTGACGCGACTCGGTCTGCGGAAGATATAGACCGTTTCGTGGTGACGCCACTCAGAACGCGGTGTTCGGTTGGTGGCGGCGGTCGGTCGCTGTATCATCCCAACCGCGGTTCCGACACCGTTTCCCCTCCG
>JANMLE010000151.1:0-3361 GCA_031372385.1 Planctomycetota bacterium
CTGCGCCGGCGGGGCACCGACCGCGCGGATCTCTTCATGGAAGACGACCAGCGAGGTGCCCGGCGTCAACGTCATCTTGGTGGCGTCGAACTTCGACTCATGCTTCCCCGCCTCGAACGGCAGATCGAGCACCGCCAGAGCCAGCAGCATCTCGGGAAAGTTGCGCGAGGCTTCGGCGATGTTGCGCGACAGGAACGGCGTCGCCGGATCATGCTGCGCGAAGTCCCGCCAGAAGGCGTTCACCGTGACCAGCCCCGCATGTTGCTGGTCGATGGTCAAATGGTGATAGTTGTTCTCCGCCCACTCCATCGTCTTTTCGAGCTTGCGGTAAAGCTGACGCATGTCTTGTCGCAATTGGAGGCCGCTATCCAAAAACTCCTGCTCGGCCAATTCTTTCCGGGCGTCGGACAGGTTCGCATTCTTGTCGGAGCCGTCACGGTCTGCAGCGCGGCGGTAGGCCTTGGCATCCCCCTTGCCGTCCTTGGCGGGCGCTTCCTGCTTGGCCTTCTCCATGGGCTGGGCCTTTTTGGCCAACATTTCCCCCGCAGCCATGTCGCGTGGCTCGCCGCGTCCGCCCGACGCCGGTTTGGCGGTGGCGCCCATCGGTGCTGCCTGCGGGGCTCCGGCCGCGAGCATCTTCAGTTCGTCGCGCGGTGTCGCGCGTTCGGCGGCTTCCTTGAATCCAAACTGATCGTTCAGATCCAGCGCACTGTGCTGGACGGCCGTGTCGAACAGCCGGATGAAGTTGTCGATGTTCGGCGGCAGCAGCGAGTACATGTCGCTGAGATGGCGCGCGGTGCTCGGTCGCTCGTTCTGGACGCGCTGCGCCAGCAGGACTCGTTCGACCACATTCAACTGCTCGTGGTTCCACGGCAGTAGGAACGCGGAGAGATCATGACCGAGCAGGTAGTGGTCGAGGAACGTCTGATCCTTCTTGTTGGCCAGGTACTGCTTGATCACGGCGTTGAAGAATTCGGGATCCTTCTTGAACAGAAAGAAGCTCAATTCGTGGCTGGCGTGCTTGGAGAACAGCGTCCGCTTTTCCTCGGGCTTCAGCTTCGGCCAATTCAGGAGGAACACGAATTCGACCAGCTTCGGATCGCGGTTCAACGTGGCAAACAGCCCGTACACGCGGCCGAGGCTGTCGTACGCTTCGAATTTCGACGTGGTGATGTCGCCCAGCGTGAACGGCTGTCCCGCCGGAACGATTGTGATCTGTTTCTGCTGGGCGAAGTGCGCCTTGGGATCGAGGCCGGTCAGCAGGCGCAGATCGAGGAATGTCGGCTTCGGTTCGGGCAGCGTCACGCTGCGGTACGTCGTATTGAGTGGATCGACGGCGATGACGTGCAGATGCTGATGAGCCCCCAGCGCCTCGTGCTTGACTTCGATCACACCCTTGTCATCCGGAATCAGGTTGAGCAGCACGGCGGTGGCATCGCCCAAGAAGTCCAGGTTGGCGAAGTGGCCTCCGGCGACATCGGACTTCGGAGCGGGTGCCGCCCCACGTTGCGCGTCGCTGGCACCCTTGCCTCCGGCCTGGCCGAACACGTCGCCCCCCTGAGCCACTTGTTCGCCCGTCTGCGTTTCGCGCACGGCCCACGGGTTCAACAGCAGCGACGGCCGGTCGAGCATGTTGCCGGGAAACTTGTTCGCGTACTTGCGGTCGATGATGTAACGGTACTCGTCACCAATGTTGCGGCCCGTGAGATACACCGATTCGGCGGGCGACTGTGAGAACAGATACGGCTCGGCGGCGCGAACGCGGCTGAGATGATCGTACGCGGAATACTCCGGCAGATACCGGGTGGCGAAGAGATGCACACGGGCGAACTTGGACGAATTCTGCAACTTGATCGTCAGCTTGCCATCGGCGGAGGTGATCGACTCGATCTGCACCGGAGCCAGCGCGGGGGTCTCCAACTGGCGGCCTGATCCGACGACGAAGCGGCCGAGGCGGTCACCGGCTGTCAGACGGAGACGGAGGCGCGCGCCGGTCGTCTTCAACAGCAGTTCGTAGTCGCCGGCCGGGAGCTTGTCGAGCACCAGCAGTCCGTTCTGCACGGCGAGATGACCGAAGCGGTCGGCGACGTAGACGTCGCCGCGCAGTTCAAGCAACGACAGTTCATTCCGCTCGGGCTTGGTGACGCCGGCGCGCGGCAGATACGGCAGCGTGATCGGTTCTCCGACCTTGCCGTGCAATGTTTGCGAGTACGTGTGCGCGTCGCCGCGCAGCGTCCACGAGTGCGACGTTCCCTCGGGACCGGTGGCGGTGATCGAGGCGATCTCCGTCAACGCGCCGAGGGCGATCCGTCCGGCGGGATCGGACTTGAGTCCGATGTGGAACGGATGCCGGAAGTCGCGATGCTTGATGGCGAAGGCGACCGGGCGCGAGGCCCGTGATTCACCGGTCTTGCCGCGCAGTTCGAGCACGTAGCCGGTGGCCGACTTCAGCAAGTGCAGGTCTTCGACCTTTTCCGTGCGATCGATTCCATTCAGTGTGAACGATTCAGCGGTCGCCAGGTCGATCTTCTGACCACCCGTGCTCAGTCGTTTCACCTTGGCGGACAGCGCGAACGAAATCGACGCCAGCCGAGCGGGAACCTGGAACTCGTGCGTCGATTCGCGGTCCTCAAACAGTTTGAAGTTGGGAATCTCCTGCGACGACGGGATGCCGTCGAGATCGGTCGAGGTGATCGTGAGCTTGACCTCGTCGAGCAGCTTCAGTGACGACGGGGCTCCGTTCAAACTCAGGCTCGGGCGGATGACGACTTCGGCCGTCTTCCGCTTGAGAAGCGCTTCGCGGTCGACATAGATCCCGGCGGTCAGTCCGTAGTTCTCGCCCTCGTGAAGGAAGCTGTCCAGCGACGAGAACTCGCCGCGCGAAATGACGATCGACTGCGAACCCGGCGCGGTGCTGAACGGCACCACGATCGAACCGTCTTTCTCGGCGGCGTATTCGTGTCCGGCCAGCCAGACCGAGGCGTCTTTGACCTGCTTTCCCTGTTCGTCGAGGATCGTGAAGACTTGACCGGCCGCGCCGGTGCGGACCAGGTGCCGCAACCGTCCCTTGCGGATCAGGGCCCGGCTGCTGCGGCCGTTGCCGATGAAGTCGACGACGTAGACGCCCGGCTTGGTGAGCTGCGGGAATTCGAACTTCCGGGCCACGCGGCGCAGCGGTGCGTCGTTGTAGGTGTGTGTCTGTTCGACGTTGGCGACGAGGCCGTCGAGGTTGACGTCGGTGTCGACCTCGCGCTGGTGTTCGCGGTAGTAGTTCCGGGTGTTGATCTCGAAGACCTTGACGATCAGCGTCCCGACGTTCTTGACGTGCAGGTCGAGCTTCACCGCTTCGTCCGGAGCGAAC
>JANMLE010000192.1:0-2794 GCA_031372385.1 Planctomycetota bacterium
CCCGAAATCGCCTCGATGCTCCGGCAACTGGCGCTGATGATCCTCCAACAGGACACCCGGTTGTTGGGAAGCCTCCGCTGCAAACGCAAGCAGGCCGGCTGGAACAACGAACTCCTCGAAACGCTCCTGGCACAAATCACAATCAAATAAGATGCGGAGGCCCTGGGCAGCGAATGGGACGCCTGTGGACAGCACTACGCGACCGCCTTCAACAGCTCATCGATGACTTGCTCGGTCGTCACCCGTTCCGCCTCGGCCGCGAAGTTCGGCATGATGCGGTGGCCGAGCACCGCGTGGGCCACATGCACCACGTCTTCAATCGTCGCCTGATGCCGGCCGTCCAAAATCGCCCGGGCCTTGGCTCCGATCACGAGATTCTGACCGGCCCGCGGACTGGCCCCCCAATCGAGCCATCGCTTGATGAAGGCCAGAGCTTCGGCTTCGGAACTGCGCGTCGACCGCATGAGCCGCAGGATGAACGACACCACATCGTCGGGGATCTGCACCCTCCGCACCAACCGCTGCAAGGCCAGGATCTCGTCGCGCGACAGCACCGGTTGCACGTCCGGTTTGTAGTTGGCGGTGGTCATGGCCAGAATCTTCCGCTCTTCGACCTCGGACGGATAACCGACTTTGATCAGGAACATGAAGCGGTCCATCTGCGCTTCGGGCAGCGGGTAGGTTCACTCCTGTTCGATGGGGTTCTGCGTCGCCAGCACGAAGAACGGCGCTTCGAGTGTCCGCCGGGTGCCCCCCACCGTGACCTGGCGTTCCTGCATCGCTTCGAACAGCGCGGCCTGCGTCTTCGGCGGCGTGCGGTTGATCTCGTCTGCCAGCAAAATGTTCGTGAAGATCGGACCGGGAAGAAAACGAAAGTGACGCTCGCCGGTGGTCTTGTCCTCTTGAATCACCTCCGTGCCGGTGATGTCCGACGGCATCAGGTCGGGCGTGAACTGCACGCGGTTGAAGTTGAGCGACAAGCTCTCGGCGATCGTCCGCACGAGCAGCGTCTTGCCGAGCCCCGGCACGCCCATCAGCAGGCAATGCCCCTGTCCGAACAAACTGATCATCGTCAGATCGACGACTTTGTCCTGTCCGACAACCGCCTTGCGGATTTGGGTGAGGATCTTGTCGTGGGCCGCGCGGAGATGGTCGATCTTCTGCAGGTCCGCGTCCGACCAGGGTTCGTCTGCAAAGGTTTGGGAGTGATCTGCGGGTGTCATTGGTGGGTGCCTCAAGACGGGGGGAATGTCGGTGGCGAGTCGTTCCCGGTTTGTCGCTCAGTGCATCTGTCGAAATGCCGCAGGGAAAACGTCGCGGTGCATTTGCCTTTATCCCGAAGGGATTTCGTCACGTAGCCCAGGGTTGCCCGCGAATGCGGGCTACCCTGGGTCATCGACGAATCCCGTCCTCAACCCTGAAAGGGTTGCGTCATCCGAGGTTTCACGGAGGACGGAACCCCTTCGGGGTACGATCCATCATTCATTTGTTTCCCCAGGGTAGCTCGCTGCGCGAGCTACCCTGGGCTATGTGTCGCAACTCCTTCGGAGTAGTCCACGCATCGCTTCCGCGCGTCGTCCAACAACGTGACCAGCAATTGATCGACGGAGAACCCCGCGGCCTGCGCTTGCACATCGAGCAACACGCGATGCCGCATCACCAGTGCGGCGACATCGACAACGTCCTGCGGCACGACGTGCGTGCGACCGCGCGCCAAGGCCGTGACTTTCGCACCGAGCAACAGCGCCTGCGCGGCGCGTGGCGAGGCACCCAGCCGGACGGAAGCGCCGAGTGACCGAGCGCCATGCCCTCACCCGGTCGGCTGCCGCGCACGATCGCCAATGCGAAATCGCGCACCGACGGGACGACCGGCACGTCGCGGGCCAACGCTTGCATCGCCAGGATCGTGGCGGGATCGGTGACTTGGTTGACGTGCGGCTGAGCGGAGCCCGTCGTGGTCCGCAAGATCCGGCGTTCGTCGCCGGCATCGGGATAGTGTTGTTCGATCGACAGCATGAAGCGGTCGAGCTGCGCCTCGCCAAGCCGCCAGATCCCCTCGGTGTCCAGCGAGTTCTCCGTCGCCACGAGGATGAAGGGCTGCGGCAGACAATTGGTCTGTCCGCCGGCGGTGACCTGCCGCTCCGGCATCGTTTCGAGCAACGCGATTTGGGTGCGCGTCGGGCTGCGGTTGATCTCATCGACCAGCACCAGATTCGCGAAGACCGGCCCCTTGAAGAAGCGAAACAGGCGCGAACCGGTGGCGACATGGTTCTCCAGCATTTCGGTGCCGATGATGTCGGTCGGCAGCAGGTCGGGCGTGAATTGAATGCGGCGATAGTCGAGCCCCATCACTTGCGCCAGCGTGTTGACGAGCAACGTCCGCCCCAATCCCGGCATGCCGCGCAGCAATACATGCCCGCCGGCATAGATCGCGACCAGCAAATGCTCGACCGCCGTGTGCTGGCCGACGACGACCTTGGCCAGCTCGTCGCGGACGCGGTGGAACAGAGTGTGGAATTGCTCGGGAGTCATGATTGCGGGATTTCAGCCCTGAAGGGGCGGCGTCATACCAGCCCAGGGCAACGCCCTGGGTTAGCGGTTTATCGGGAATATCAAGCCCTGAAGGGGCGGCACACTTCATTCGATGGACATGGGGCCACCCTGGGCTGATGAAAACTTGGTCTTGACCCAGTGTTTCCGGTCTGATGAATTGAGCACGTTTTGTTTCGGCGGGGGAACCTGTTTGAGGCGTCAGGGAGGGCGTGGTGATGGCAGTCGTGGCGGCAGCGGTGGG
>JANMLE010000196.1:0-1096 GCA_031372385.1 Planctomycetota bacterium
GTAAGCCCCCGGACTCAGGTGGTGAAGAGTCCGGGGGCTGACGCCGCCCGGCTCACCAAAACTCTAACTGGAGGATCGTCTCATCGAAGGCCGCACGAGTAGAAATCAGATGTCCCGCTTGGCAATGTCGGAGATTGCGACTCGGGATGCAACTGTGATGAAGTGAAGGGTGACACTGTACTGCAATTCGTCGCATCGCTTCTTTCCCTCTTCACCCTTCCGCCTTTCTTTCCCCCTCTGCTCGAATCTGGTAAGAACCTCGCGTTGCCGCAGGACCGCGATTCGTCACCCGCCCGCATCACGAGGACTCACGATGGATTTGCTCAGCACGCTGTCTGGTTCGCTGATGGAGAACTTCTTTCCCGCCGGCTGGGATCTGGCGAAGATCGATGCCTGCGTCGATCCCGACCCGGCCACCATCACCGTGCGTCAGAAGGGCTGGCACAAGCACTTTCAGCCCGTCCCGTGCGGCAGCCTGGCCGACTTCGACATGATGCTCGGCCACGAAATCGCCCTCACCATCAGGCTGGCCCGCGATGCGGGTGAGCAGGCCGCCATGATCCTGCCCGTCGGACCGATGGGAATGTACCGCTGGGCGGTTTACTTCCTGACCGAATGGAACGTGTCGTGCGAACACGTGCATGGTTTCAACATGGACGAGTGGTCGGACAAAGAGGGGAACACGCTGCCACCGACGAACACCGGTGCCTTCCAATACGCAATGGAACAGGCGTTCTACGGACCGCTTGGCAAGCTGACCGTCCCCAAGAAACAGCGGAACTTCGCCACCAAAAAACTGTTGCCAACATACGCCGAAGAGATCGGCGAACTGCGGAGCCGCGGGGCGAAGCTGACCACGATTTTCGGCATCGGCCGCGTCTGCCACATCGCATTCTGGGAACCACACTTCGCGGGTGAATTCGCCTCGGTCAACGACTGGAAGCGTCAAACACACCGCCTCGGCGCGCGACTGCATCCGCTGACGATCGAGCAGAACGCGCTGACCAGCTTCAAGAGTCGCACGACTCATGTCCCCGCCTTCGCCAACACGATCGGCCCCGGCCTGTTCCTAGGCTGCGACAAGATCATCGGCGGA
>JANMLE010000223.1:0-2492 GCA_031372385.1 Planctomycetota bacterium
CGCCCACCGGGTTGCCGACATCCCTGCGGAGGTCCAGACGCAGTTGGCTTCGCTCCAGTTGTCCAAGCGGATTCATGTGGGACAGACGGTTGCCATCACGGCCGGCAGCCGGGGGATTGCCCACATCGGTCAGATCATCCGGGCCGCGGTCGATCATGTGAAGAGTCTCGGTGGCACACCGTTCATCGTCCCCGCGATGGGGAGTCACGGCGGCGGGACCGCGGCCGGTCAAACGCAGATCCTGGAACACTACGGCATCACACCCGAGAAGATGGGCTGTGAACTGCGGGCGTCGATGGAGACGGTGATCGTGGACCGCACGCCGCAGGGAATTCCCGTCCACTTCGACAAGCACGCCTCGCAGGCGGACCATGTGTTGATCGTCGGCCGCATCAAGCCGCACACCGGATTTGTGGGCGATGTCGAATCGGGCCTGCACAAGATGATGCTGATCGGTCTGGGCAAGCACGAAGGGGCCAAGATCTATCATCGAGCGATCGCCGACTACAGCTTCATGGAGATCATCACCGCGGTGGCAGCGGCGGTCATTCAAAAGTGTCGCGTGGTCGGCGGGATCGGGATCGTCGAAAACGCCTACGATGAGACCGCGCTCATCGAAGCGGTTGCGCCCGAGAAATTCCTGGAACGTGAAACCGAACTGCTCAAGCTCGCCGCGCGCTGGCTCCCCCGGCTGCCGTTCGCCGCGTGCGATCTGCTGATCATCGACAAGATCGGAAAGAACATCAGCGGCACGGGAATGGACACGAACGTCATCGGCCGGAAGTACAACGATCACGCGGCGACAGAGCGCGACACGGTCCGCTGCAAGCGGATCTTCGTCCGCGGACTGACCGAGGAAACGCACGGCAACGCGACGGGGATCGGCCTGTCGGAATTCACGAATCAGCGCACCGCCGACGCCATCGACCGCAGGATCACGGCAATCAACTGCATCACCGGCCTGCATCCGACCGCCGCCATGATCCCCATCGCCTTCGACACCGACCGCGAAGTCATCTCCAACGCGCTGCACACCTGCGGCCTCGTCGAGCCACCGCACTCCAAGGTGATCCAGATCCCCGACACGCTACATCTGGCCGAAGTCCTCGTCAGCGAAGCCTACCTGCCGCAGTTCGCGGAACGGACCGATCTCGAACAACTCTCCGAACCGACCGACATGGTCTTCGATCAAAACGGTGATCTGCGAGCCGTGGTCGGGTGAGAACCAGTGACATGATCTTGGTAGGTCTGCCACGGCACGACCTACGTAGCCCAAGGCCGAAGAATTACCCTGTGATAGAGGCGAGAATGAGCGATGTACCGACTCCAAAGGTTTTCATCTCTTACAGTTGGACGAACGACGCGCACGTCGCTTGGGTCGAGAGCCTTGCAACCCGGCTGCAGACTGAGGGCGTGGAAGTTGTTTTTGACCAATGGGATCTGAAGCGGGGCCATGACAAGTACGCGTTCATGGAGAAGATGGTCACCGACCCCGACGTGAAGAAGGTTCTCGCGATCTGCGATTCCAAATACGCAGCAAAGGCAGACGGTCGCGAGGGCGGAGTCGGCACTGAGTCGCAGATCATCTCGCCGCAGGTCTATGCGAAGACTCAGCAGGAAAAGTTCATTCCCATCGTTCGCGAACGGGACACAGACAGGGAAGCCTACCTGCCGACGTTCTTTAAGCAGACTATTTATTTGGATTTTTCGGATGATGCCCGGTTCGAGGAGACGTTCGACGAACTCCTCCGAGATATCTTCGACGCGCCGGCGAAGAAGCGACCACCTCTTGGAAAACCGCCGGCGCATCTCTTCTTGCCGAATCACGTACACGTCAAGACTGCCGGAGCCTTCCTCCGGTTGAAGAATGCTGTAGAGAACCAGCGACCGTACGTTCAAGCGCTTTTCGATCAGTACCTCGACCAGTTCATCGAATCGTTGGAGGACTTCAGGATCAATGTCACGAACGACAACCGTGCGACATTTGATGACATTGTCGTCGAATCAATTGAGCGGTTTCGACCGTACAGGGACAACTTTGTCGACTGCATCTTGTTCATGCTGAAGTTCGCGCCTGGGCAAGCAACCGAGCATTCGATCATTGCCTTCCTTGAGAAACTGATCCCATTTCAGTCGCGCCCCGACAACGTCCGCGGATGGACGGAAACAGACTTCGACAATTATCGTTTTTTCGCATATGAGCTTTTTCTTTATCTCATCGCCGCGTGCTTGCGGACCCGGCAGTACGGCACCGCTGCGACGTTGGTCAAGAGCGAATATCACGTTCCGAAGACACTGTATGGCGGCGACTTCCATTCTCGCTCGGCGACCAGTTGCAACGAATACGTTAACCCGGATTATTCACCACGAAATACACGAAATACACGAAAAGGAATACGGTGAGGCGGGTTGCGTGACATGCCAGTGCGTGCGTGAAACGACACAGTGTTTCTGATGACATTCGACTCAACCTCCTGACTTTCGTGTCTTTC
>JANMLE010000224.1:0-1658 GCA_031372385.1 Planctomycetota bacterium
TCGCCCAACCGGTCGCCGACCATCAATGAACGCGTCAGGTCGATCTTCAAAGCGGCGGCGGAGCGGGTCAGCATCCCCGGTTTCGGTTTGCGACAGTCACAGTCGATGAGGTACTCGCCCAGTCCTTCCGTGGGATGGTGCGGACAGTACTCGTACCGATCGATCTTCGCACCGAACTCCGCAAGCAGTTCATCCAGTCTCGCGTGGACTTCGGCGATGCGACTCTCGGGAAAATAGCCCCGGGCGATGCCCGCTTGGTTGGTCACCACGGCGACAGCAATCCCGAGTGAATTCAACCGGGCAATCGTTTCGCCGGCCGATGGCAGGAGCGACACTTCTTCCGGGTGTGACAGAAAGTGCCTTTCCTCGATCACCGTTCCATCCCGGTCGAGGTAGACGCCCTGTCGCTGAATGATGGGATCGACGACATGACTCGTCATGCCACGACGTTCCGCAAGTCGCCGTGCTGATCGAAGGCCATGTCGGTCGGTTCGGAGAGTTGTTCGAGATCGGCCCGTTCCGAGAACTGCGGCAGGTAGGCTTCGCTCACCAAGACTTCGGCCAGATGCAAAGTGTCGGGGATCCGGATCACCTTGGAGTGTGGCGGCTCGACGAGGCCGCAGGTGTGCAGGGCGTTGGAGATGACCTCGCGGTCGGTGTCGAAGGCGATCGGAATCATGGCGGCGGTCGGATGCAGGCCGGTGATGCAGTTGATCGCCGTGATCCGGCGGTCGATGGCGTCGGCCGTGCGTTGATTCGTGAATTCCGACAGGCCGATCCCGGTCGCGTTGCCGTGCGTTTCCTCGGTCAGTCCGCGGACGAAGATCCGTTTGCAGCGGACACTGTCGCGATCCGTCGCGGCGTGATCGTTGTACTTCCGGCCGATGACATTCGTGTCCATCCCCGTGCCGCTGATGTTCTTGCCGATCCGGTCGATGATCAGCAGGTCGCACGCGGGAAACGGCAGCCGGGGGAGCCAGCGCGCGGCGAGCTTGAGCAGCTCCGTTTCACGCTCCAGGAATCTCTCGGGCGCAACCGCTTCGATGAGCGCGGTCTCATCGTAGGCGTTCTCGACGATCCCGATCCCGCCGACCACACGGCACTTTTGAATGACCGATGCCGCCACCGCGGTGATGATCTCCATGAAGCTGTAGTCAGCGATGGCCCGGTGATAGATCTTTGCCCCTTCGTGCTTGCCGAGACCGATCAGCATCATCTTGTGCAGGCCCGACTCGACGTCGCCCACAAATCCGGTGTGCGGCTTGATGCGGCCGACGATCAGCACGTGGTCCGCCTGTGAGGCGTGCTTGTCGAAATGGACGGGGATCCCCTGCGGGGTGCGGTCCACAATGACCGTCTCCATCGACGCCCGCAGTTCGCACCCCATCTTCTCGGGTGTGATGCCGTAGTGTTCCAAGATCTGCGTTTGTCCGGCCGCGGTCCCGCCGCCGTGACTCCCCATCGCGGGGACGATGAACGGTGTGCCACCGAGACTCTTCACATGATCGACCGCGGCGCGGATGATCTGACCGATGTGGGCAATCCCCCGGCTGCCGGCCGTGATGGCAACCGTCTGTCCCACATGAATCCGCTTGGACAACTGGAGCGAAGCCAACTGCGTCTGGACCTCCGCAGGGATGTCGGCAACCCGGTGGGCG